>RFZE01000041.1 GCA_009920875.1 Alphaproteobacteria bacterium
TATCAATATTTCATCGATTGCGGGCCTGCGCGGCGCGGCTGGCCTTGCCGGTTATTGCGCGACTAAGGGCGGGGTGCGGTTGTTTTCAAAATCCGTTGCCTCGGAATGCGCGGCGGCCGAATTGCCGATACGCTGCAATAGTGTGCATCCCGGCATTATCGATACCGATATTTGGGGCCGCGAGATTGCCGGTATTGCCGCCAATAATCCCGAGATGATGGCCGAAGGCGGCAATCGCATTGATATTAATTTGGTGGCGGCGGGTGTGCCGGGCGGCAAGCCGGGTCATCCTGATGATATTGCCAATGGTGTGGTCTATTTGGCCTCTGATGCGTCTTCTTATGTCAATGGTTCAGAGCTGGTCATTGATTACGCCCTGACGGCGCGATAGTCTGGTAATAGTTTTTTCTCACTTACGGGATGTGTTATGTCTGTTGATGGTATTTTTCCGGCCATGCCGGATGATATTTACCTAAAAGATAAGGGCAAGCCGGCTTGCCTTATTCGCGCACTAACAGCGGCCGCTCTGGCCGATTGGCGCGATACGCTGGCCGGCCCGCATTTGGCATGGATTGAAACAGCGCATTTCACCGCTGCAGCAGGTGACATATTACTGCTGCCCGACAGCGCGGGCGGTTTGGAAGCGGTTTTATTGGGGCTGGGGGCAAGGCCCGATCCGATGGCTTTGGCCGCTTTGCCGAAAAAACTGCCAAGCGGTGCTTATCGCCTTGATGCGAAAGCACCTGCGGCGGTGCGCGAAATGGCCCCTTTGGCTTGGGCTTTGGGGACCTATGAATTTAAGTTTTATAAAAAAGCCGCGCCCAAAAGTGCCAAACCGAAAACCGACTGGCCGAAACTGGTGCTCGATAAAAATACCGATATGGCCCGCATTGACCGTCTCAATCGCGCGGTTTATTCGGCCCGTCATCTCATCAATACACCGGCAGCCGATATGGGCCCTGACGCATTGCAGAAAGTGATGGAAACGCTCGCCAAACGCCACAAGGCCAAATTGCAGGTGATTGGCGGCGATGATTTATTGGCCGAAAATTATCCGATGATTCACGCGGTCGGGCGTGCCGCACATGAAGCGCCGCGTTTTCTTGACCTTATTTGGGGTGATGCGACAGCGCCGAAACTGACGCTTATCGGCAAGGGCGTGTGTTTCGATACGGGCGGTCTCAATTTAAAGCCCGGCAATTATATGGATTTGATGAAGAAAGATATGGGCGGCGCGGCTTTGGCCATTGCGCTGGCCGATGCGGTGATGGATGCCGGCTTGCCGGTACGTTTGCGGTTGATGATAGGCGCAGTGGAAAATGCCATTGGCCCGAATGCGTTTCGTCCCGGCGATGTGTTGACCAGCCGCAAGGGGTTGAGCGTCGAGATTGGTAATACCGATGCCGAGGGGCGTTTGGTGCTGGCCGATATGTTGAGCGAAGCCGATGATGAAAGCCCCGATATGGTAGTGGATTTCGCCACTTTGACCGGCGCGGCGCGTGTTGCCATGGGGCCTGAAGTGACGCCGTTTTACACCCATAGTGACACGCTGGCCGCTGGGCTGGCAGAAGCCGCACAAGCCACGCATGACCCGCTTTGGCGCATGCCGCTTTGGCCCGGCTATGATGGCTGGCTCGACAGTTCCATTGCCGATGTCAGTCATATTTCATCTTCACCCATGGGCGGCTCCATCACCGCCGCCTTGTTTCTGGCGCGCTTTGTCGATAATTGCCCCGATTGGGTGCATTTCGATACTTATGCATGGAATTTGAAAGCGCGCGCCGGTCGTCCGGTCGGCGGCGAGGCGCAAGCCATTCGCGCGGTTTATCATTATTTGGAAGCGCGCTTTGCCGGTTAAGCCAAAGCCCGATCCGCGCCTTAATCCATGGCGCGATGATTTAGCGGCAGCGCATTTGCGCGGTGAAGTGGAAGCCCCGAAATTTGTCGACGGCACGCTCAAACAAGTGACCGCGCCGGTTGCCGCTTTGCGGCGCAGCCCGGCTGATGGCGCCATGCAAGACAGCCAGCTGCTCTATGGCGAGCTGTTCTGCATTTATGAAGAAAAAAACGGCTGGGCCTGGGGGCAGGCGGCGCGCGATGATTATGTCGGCTATGTGCCGGTTGATGCTTTTGGTGTGCCGCATGAGGTCAGCCACAAGCTGACCGCGCTCAGAAGTTTTGTCTATCGCGCAGCGGATATTAAAAGTCGCCCGCTCATGGCGCTGTCATATGGTGCGCCATTGCCGCTGGTGCGAGAGGAAAAAGATTTTGCCGAATTGGCGACGGGCGGGTTTATCTATGCGCCGCATATTGCGCCGCTTGATGTTTATGAGGCCGATGCGGTGGCGGTGGCGCGGCGCTTTATCGGCGCGCCTTATTTATGGGGCGGGCGCGAAGCCACCGGCCTTGATTGCTCGGCTTTGGTGCAACTGGCTTTGATGGCATGCGGCCGGGCCTGTCCGCGCGACAGCGATATGCAAGAGGCGGTTTTGGGTCAAGCGGTCAGCGCGCCCGCATATGGCGATATTGTTTTTTGGAAAGGCCATGTCGGCTTTATATCCGGTGACAATCTTTTGCTGCACGCCAATGCCCATCATATGGCGGTGGCACAAGAGCCGTTTGATGCCGCTTGCGCGCGCATTGAAGCCGCGGGCGGCGGCGATGTCACGGCCATTAAAAGGCTGTAAGCTTCACTAGCCGTCCAAAGCGGCGGCCAGCAGGCTTTTTGTATAGGCCTCCCGCGGGTGCGTAAAAATATCTTCGCTCGCGCCTTCTTCAATGCATTGACCGTCTTTCATCACCATGACGCGATGTGCAAGCGCGCGCACCACTTTCAAATCATGGCTGATGAATAAATAAGTCAGGTCGTTTTCGCCCTGCAAGCGGCGCAACAATTCGATGATTTGCGCTTGCACCGAGCGGTCCAGCGCGCTGGTCGGCTCATCCAAAACGATAAATTGCGGCTCTAAAATCAGCGCGCGGGCAATCGCAATGCGCTGCCTTTGACCGCCTGAAAACTCATGCGGATAGCGCGTTGCCATGGACGGGTCTAATTCCACCTCACCCATCATCGCATCGCGCCGCTCTGCCATATCGGCCGCGCTCAAATGCGGCTCGTGCAGTCTCAAACCTTCAAGAATAATATCACCGACACTCATGCGCGGGCTCAGTGCGCCAAATGGGTCTTGAAAGACAATCTGCATGTTTTTGCGGAGTTTGCGCCGCTTCTTCCGCGACACACCGATAATCTCTTGCGCGTTAAACTTTGCCTGGCCGGTCGCGGCTTGCAGCCCCAAAAGCGCGCGCCCCAAAGTGGTTTTGCCAGAGCCGCTTTCGCCGACAATGCCCAAAGTTTCGCCTTTGTGAATGGTAAAGCCCATGTCGGTGACTGCTTTCACATGGTCCCTTGTGCGCCGCAAAAGTCCAGTTTTCACGGGGAACCAAACGCGCAAATCTTCTGCCTCGACCAATATGTCTTGTGCGGTCAGTGGCGACGCATGGCCATGCGGTTCGGCATTGATGAGTTGTTGGGTATAAGCGTGTTGAGGCGCATTAAAAATATCATCAACCGCCCCGTCTTCGACAATATCGCCATCTTGCATGACATAAATCCGATCAGCCATTTTCTTGACCACGCCCAAATCATGGGTGATGAGCAGTATCGACATGCCGAACTCGCTTTGCAATTCTTGCAGCAGGTCGAGAATTTGCTTTTGAATGGTCACGTCAAGCGCCGTGGTCGGTTCATCGGCAATCAGCAAATCGGGCTGGTTGGCCAGCGCCATGGCAATCATCACGCGCTGTCTTTGCCCGCCCGACAATTCATGCGGCAAGGCTTTCAAACGCTTTTCCGCATTGGGAATGCCGACACGCGTCAACAGACGCAAGGTCTCGGCGCGCGCGGTGGCGTGGTCCAGCCCTTGATGCATTTCAATGATTTCCGAAACTTGTTTTTCAATCGAATGCAGCGGATTGAGCGATGACATGGGCTCTTGAAAAATCATCGAAATGCGATTGCCGCGCACTGAGCGCAGCATATGGTCCGGCTGGGTCATCAGATCGACATCGTTAAAATAAATTTTACCGCTCTCGTGAAAGGCTGTCGGATAGGGCAGCAATTTCAAAATCGACAAAGCGCTGACCGATTTTCCCGAGCCGCTTTCACCGACCAGGCCGACCGTCTCGCCACGGCCGATATGAAACGACACTTTATTGACGGCAGTGGATTTTTGCCCGTCTGAAACAAAGCCCACTGAAAGCGCTTCAATGTTCAATAGTTTGCTCATCACCGCCTCACATCAGCGTCTTCCGCGGGTCAAAGGCATCGCGCACCGCCTCGCCGATGAAAATCAGCAGGCTCAACATAATGGCAATGGTGAAAAACCCCGATAGGCCGAGCCAGGGCGCTTGCAAATTGGCTTTGCCTTGTGCCAGCAATTCTCCCAAAGAGGGTGACCCGGGTGGCAGACCAAAGCCCAGAAAATCGAGCGAGGTGAGGGTGGTAATCGACGCGTTCAAAATAAACGGCATGAAAGTGAGCGTTGCCACCATGGCATTGGGCAGTAAATGGCGGCGCATAATGGTAATATTGGAAACCCCCAAAGCGCGCGCCGCTTCGACATATTCAAAATTACGCGCGCGTAAAAATTCGGCACGCACCACGCCGACCAATGCGACCCATGAAAACAGCAATAATATGCCGAGCAAAATCCAAAAGCCCGGTTCGATAACGGCGGCAATGATGATCAGCAAATAAAGCGACGGCACAGAGGTCCATATTTCGATAAAGCGTTGCATGGACAAATCGGTCCAGCCGCCGAAATAGCCCTGCACGGCACCCGCCGCAATGCCGATAAGCGAGGAGGCAATGGTCAAAGCCAGACCGAATAAAACCGAAATGCGAAAGCCGTAAATCAACCGCGCCAGCACATCGCGGCCTTGATCATCCGTGCCGAGCCAATTTTCAGCGCTGGGCGGGGCCGGAGCCGGGCGGTCAAGATTGAGATTTATCGTGTCATAGCTATAGCGCAGCAGTGGCCAAATAATATAACCGTCCTTCTCGCCGTTCTCGCCTTCAATCAAGGCAATAACAAACGGGTCGCGATAATCGGCCTCGGTGGCGAAGTCGCCGCCAAATTCGGTTTCCGCATAGGCGGTGAAAACCGGCATGTAAAACGCCCCTTCATGGCGAATGAGCAGCGGTTTGTCATTGGCCAAAAACTCGGCAAATAGGGTGACGAAAAACAAAATGCCGAACAGCCAAAGCGACACAAGTCCGCGCCCATTGGCCTTGAAATTGCGCCAGCGTCGTTGATTGAGTGGCGAGAGGCCAGCCATCAGCCTTGCCCTCGCGCTTCAAAATCAATTCGCGGGTCGACCCACATATAAGTCAGGTCGGACACCAAAGTGACGAGTAAGCCGATAAGCCCGAAAATATAAAGCGAGGCAAAGACCACCGGATAATCGCGATTAATGATGCTTTCATAGGAAAGCAGGCCCAGCCCGTCGAGCGAGAATATGGTTTCAATCAATAAAGAGCCGGTGAAAAACGCGCCGATAAAAGCGCCCGGAAATCCGGCAATGACAATCAGCATGGCATTGCGAAACACATGGCCGTATAGAACGCGCGTTTCATCCAGCCCTTTGGCGCGCGCCGTGACGACATATTGTTTTCTTATTTCATCAAGGAACGCGTTTTTGGTCAAAAGCGAGGTGGTGGCAAAACCGGCGATCGTCATGGCAATGACCGGCAATGTGATGTGCCAGAGATAATCGCCGATTTGCGCCAGCGCTGACAATTCGTCGAAATTATCCGAGGTCAGACCGCGTAAGGGAAACCAATCGAGATAAGAGCCGCCGGCAAACAGTACAATCAACATGACGGCGAATAAAAAGCCCGGAATGGCATAGCCGACAATAATCACCGCCGAGGTCCAGACATCGAAACGCGTGCCGTCGCGCCGCGCTTTGGCAATGCCCAATGGAATGGAAATCAGATAAGTCAGCAGCGTCGTCCAAAGCCCCAAAGTGATGGAGACCGGCAGTTTTTCCATGATTAAATCGATAACGGGAATATCGCGATAATAGCTTTCGCCGAAATCAAAGCGCGCATAATCGCCGACCATTTTGAAAAACCGTTCATGCACCGGTTTATCGAAACCAAATTGGGCTTCCAATTCGGCGATAAATTCAGGGTCAAGCCCCTGCGCGCCGCGATATTTGGAATTGACCGCCGCTTGCGCCGCCGTATTGGTGCCCAAAGTGCTGCCGTCTTGCGCGCCGGTAAAGCGCGAGGTCGCGCCGACATCATGGCCCTGCAATTGCGCAATCACGCGCTCCACAGGCCCGCCCGGGGCAAATTGCACAATGGCAAAGCTAATGGCCATAATGCCGAAAATGGTCGGCACCATAAGCAAAAGGCGGCGAAGAATATAGGCGGCCATATTATTGTTTTTCCTTCCACCAAATGGTCGGGAAACCGAGCCCGTATTTCGGCATATTAGCGGGACGCACCAGCCCCTGCCAATAG
The DNA here is from genome assembly GCA_009920875.1 of Alphaproteobacteria bacterium. GTDB lineage: Bacteria > Pseudomonadota > Alphaproteobacteria > RS24 > RS24 > UBA8337. The sequence continues at coordinate 6,530 of RFZE01000041.1, forward strand.
GCCAGTCGCTCATGCGGGGCGTGCCATTGCGGCATGATATAATGGTTGGAAATCAACACCCGGTCCAGCGCCCGCGTCGCAGTGACCAATTCTTGCCGCGAGCGCGCAAAAATAAGTTTTTCAATCAGCGCATCGACCGCCGCGTCTTTAATGCCGATATAATTGCGCCCGCCCGGGCGGTCGGCGGCGGCTGACGACCAATAATCGCGCTGCTCATTGCCGGGTGACAAGGATTGCCCGAAGCTCATCACCACCGCGTCAAAATCATAATTGGTGACGCGGTTTTGATATTGCGTCGGGTCAATGCTGCGCATTTTCGCCTCAATGCCGAGCTTGGCGAGGTTTTTAATATAGGGCGCGACAATGCGCTCAAAGGCCGGCTGCACGAGCAAAAACTCAATGGTGAAAATGACCCCGTCTTTTTGCAATTTGCCGTCTTGAATGGTCCATCCGGCTTTTTCAAACAGCGCGCGCGCCTTGCGCAAATTTTGCCGAATATTGCCGCTCGCATCACTCACCGGATTGTCAAATAGCGGGTCGAAAGTCTTGACCGGCAGTTTATCGCGCAGCGGCTCAAGCAAGGCCAGTTCCTCTTTTGATGGTGGGCCGGACGCGGCCAGTTCCGAGCCCTGAAAAAACGAGCCGGTGCGCGCATATTGGCCGTAAAACAAATTCTTTTTGGTCCATTCAAAATCATAAGCCCAATTAAGCGCTTCGCGGACATGGATATTGTCAAAACGCGGGCGGCGCAAATTAAAGACAAAGCCTTGCATGCCGGCCGAGTTTTCCAGTGTCACCGTCTCTTTCACCATGGTGCCGGATTTGACGGCAGGCGTGTCATAGCCGGTCGCCCAAACGCGCGAGGAGAACTCGCGGCGAAAGTCAATTTCGCCCGCTTTCAGCGCTTCAAACGCCACCGTGTCGTCGCCGAAATAGACATATGTCACGCGGTCAATATTGTTTTTGCCGATATTGACGTTCAAATCTTTGGCCCAATAATCAGCACGGCGCTGATAGGTGATGGCGCGTCCGGCATCGAGTTTGGCGATTTCATATGCACCCGATACGGGCGGGATGTCCAAACTGGTCTCGGCCAAAGAGCGCCCCTCAGCATTCCAATAGGCTTTTTTCAATATCGGCAATTGCCCCAAAATCATCGGCAATTCGCGATTGCCCTTTTGCCCGAAGCGAAAGGTAATTTCGTGCGGACCGGCAATATCATAGCCGACCACATCGGCATAATAGGCGCGGTAAAAAGGATGCGCTTTTTTCAAAGCGGTCAGCGAAAAGGCAACATCATCGGCGGTGATGGGGCTGCCATCTGAAAATTTCGCGTTTTTATTGAGACGGAAGCTGACGGAGGAATAATCGGCCGCATGTTTCACCGCCTCGGCAATCAGCCCGTAACCGGCGCTTGCCTCATCGAGCGAGCCGGTCATCAGCGTGTCATGAATGAGCCCCAAACCACTGGCCGCATTGCCCTTAATGGTAAATTGGTTGAGATTGTCGAAAGAACCGATGGCGGCAATGCGCAGGCTGCCGCCTTTGGGCGCGCTTTCATTGACGTAAGGGAAATGGGCAAAGCCGCGTGGTAATTCCGGCTTGCCGAAAAGCGACAAGCCGTGCTGCCAGTCGGCGGCAAATGTCGGGCTCATAAGGATGAGAAAAAGCGCAACGGTTTTGAGGCAATTTGCGACAGGCGGCGGCACGGACATGACATCTCCAAATCGGACGATAAAATCAGACGAAAGCCACCTATCGAAGCAAAAATAAAGGCTGCGCACAAGCTGATGTGTCGCGGCCTAAAAAGAAAAACAGGCTTATTTCAGGCTGTCGAGATAGGCGATAATATTGGCGCGGTCTTTGGCCTTACGCAGTCCGGCAAAAGCCATATTGGTGCCGGCCGCATATTTTTTCGGATTTTCCAGAAATCCGTTCAGCGCCTCATAATCCCACGCACCGCCCATATCGGCCAAAGCGCCGGAATATTTAAAGCCGCCATATTGGCCAATCGTGCGGTCAACAATGCCGTAAAGGGCAGGGCCGATTTTATTGGCACCGCCCGGCTCAAAGCTGTGACAGGAGACGCATTTTTTCGCCACTTTAATGCCCTTATCGATGGAGGCGGTGGCCAGCATATCGGCAATCGGCACAACTTCTTCGGCCACGGCAGCAACCGCTACCGCGCCTTCTTCTTCTACCCCTTCCACCACATAGGCTTCCGGATTGGCCGGTGCCGGGTCAAACATAATGGCACCGAGGTTTTGCACACCGAGATATACCAGCAAGGTAAACAGCACCGCGCCGGCGATTTTATTGAGTTCAAAACTATCCATTAAGTCCCCCAAAATGCGAAAGGAAGAGCCGCATGGCGACCCTGAATGTGGCCGCACTTTACGCAATTTCTGCTGCCAACCCCATTGTTTCCGCTTGCGGCCTAGCGTCGCACAAATTAGGAAGAGATTAGGAAAACAAACAGTGAGTCGCAATGGCGGAGAAAAAGCAAATGGTGGGCGAAAACCCGATAATTTTAATACCGGCACGCATGGCCTCAACGCGCCTGCCAAACAAGCCTTTGGCACAAATTTGCGGCGTGCCGATGATTGTGCAAGTGCTCAAACGCGCGCAGGAAGCCGATTGCGGTCGTGTTGTCGTGGCGGCGGCTGAGCAAGAAATTGCCGATGTGGTGGCCGATGCAGGCGGCGAAGCGATTTTGACCGACCCGGATTTGCCGTCCGGCTCTGACCGCATTCATGCCGCGCTCGAAACCGTTGATGGCGATGGCGCGCATGACGTTATCGTCAATTTGCAAGGCGATTTGCCGAGTTTGGCGCCGAATTTGGTGCGCGATTGCCTCGCTGCATTGGACAGTGCGGATATGTCGACTTTGGTCGCCGAAATCAGCGATCCTGAAGAGCGCGACAACCCCAATGTGGTGAAAGCGGTATTGTCTGTGACCAGCGGCAAAAAAGCCCGCGCACTTTATTTCACCCGCGCCACAGCGCCCTCCGGCGATGGGCCGCTTTATCACCATATCGGCATTTATGCTTATCAACGCGCCGCTTTGGATAAATTTGTCGCTTTGCCGCCATCGCCGCTTGAACAGCGCGAAAAGCTCGAGCAATTGCGCGCATTGGAAGCCGGGTTCACCATTAATGCCGCGATTGTTGACACAGTGCCGGTCGGGGTGGATACGCCGGAGGATTTGGCGCATGCCGAAGCCGTGCTAAAAGAACAATCACTATGAGTAAAATCGCTTTTCAAGGTGAATTGGGCGCCAATAGCCATATTGCCTGTGTCGACACTTATCCCGACATGGCGGTGATGCCGTGTGCCAGTTTCGATGACGCCTTTGCCGCTTTGCGCGACGGTTCGGCGCAGCTGGCCATGATGCCGGTTGAAAACACGGTGGCCGGTCGCGTCGCCGATATTCATCGGCTTTTGCCCGGTTCCAAGCTGTATATTGTAGGTGAGCATTTCATGCGCGTAAATCATTGTCTGTTGGCCTTGCCCGACACTGATGAAGCCGCTCTGACCCATGTGCACAGTCATGAAATGGCGCTCGGCCAATGCCGTGATTTAATTGCCGAATTGGGGCTGACGCCGCAAGTGGCGGCCGATACGGCGGGCAGTGCGCGCGATTTGGCGGCAGCGAAAACGCCCGGCCATGCCGCCATTGCCTCAAAATTGGCAGCCGAAATTTACGGCCTTAATGTGCTGCGCGAAAATATTGAAGACAGTGCCAGCAATACGACACGCTTTCTCATCATGTCAGCCAGCCCCGATGATGCCGAGCCGGATGAAGAAAATGTCATGACCAGTTTCATTTTCCGTGTGCGCAATGTGCCCGCCGCGCTTTATAAAGCGCTCGGCGGCTTTGCCACCAATAAGGTCAATATGACCAAGCTTGAGAGCTATCAGCCCAACGGTTTTCTGGCGACGCAGTTTTACGCCGATATTGAAGGCCATCCGGAAAGCGAGCCGGTGCGCCAAGCTTTGGAAGAGCTGAGCTTTTATTGTTCCGAAATGGATATTTTGGGCGTCTATAAGGCGGCACCGGAACGCGCCGCTTTGCAAGACAGCTAGCCGCTCTTAT
>RFZE01000042.1 GCA_009920875.1 Alphaproteobacteria bacterium
CAAGGCGACGGTGAAGAAGGCGACGGGCAAGATGGCGATGACGGCCCGCAAGACGGCGATGGCGGCCAAGCCGAAAGCCCTGACGGCATGTCAGCCGATGAAATGGAAATTGGCGATGCCGCCATGGAAGAAGGCGATGAGCAGACGCTGCAAATGGAAGGCGATGAGGTTGAAGGCGAGAGCGATGGCGAGGAAGCCGGCGAAGCGGCCCAGCCTTACGCGCCTGACGGGCCGCTCAATCCTGAAAAATCGGCCTATCATATTTACACTTCGCAATTTGACGAGACCATTGAGGCGGAAGAATTATGCGACAGCGAGGAATTGGAGCGTTTGCGGCAATATCTCGACCAGCAATTGCAGCAAATGCAAGGCGTGGTGGCGCGCCTCGCCAATCGCCTGCAGCGCCGTTTGCAGGCCAAGCAAAACCGTTCTTGGGAATTTGATTTGGAAGAGGGCTATCTCGATCCGGCCCGCCTGTCACGCATCATTATGGACCCGATGCAGCCGCTGTCTTACAAAATGGAAAGCGACACTAAATTCCGTGACACGGTGGTCACGCTCTTGCTCGACAATTCGGGCTCCATGCGCGGGCGTCCGATTACCGTGGCCGCCATGTGCGCCGATATTCTCGCCCGCACTTTGGAGCGGTGCAATGTGAAGACGGAAATTTTGGGCTTTACAACGCGCGCTTGGAAAGGCGGTCAGGCGCGCGAAATTTGGATGTCAAACGGCAAGCCCGGTCATCCCGGTCGCTTGAATGATTTGCGCCATATTATTTATAAAGGCGCTGATGCACCATGGCGGCGCGCACGCAAAAATCTCGGCCTGATGATGCGCGAAGGCTTATTGAAAGAAAACATTGATGGCGAAGCCTTGATCTGGGCGCATAACCGCCTTTTGGCGCGGCCTGAGCAACGCCGCATTCTTATGGTGATTTCTGACGGCGCGCCGGTTGATGATTCAACCTTGAGCGTCAATGCCGGCAATTATTTGGAAAAACATTTGCGCAATGTCATTGAGGATATTGAGACGCAATCACCGGTCGAACTGATTGCCATCGGTATCGGCCATGATGTGACGCGCTATTATCGCCGCGCCGTGACCATTGTCGATGCCGAACAATTGGGCGGCGCGATGACCGATAAGCTGGCCGAATTATTCGATGAGAATGAAGCGGTGAAAAAAGAAAAAGGCGTCAATACGGGGGCGCTGAAGGCGGGCGGTAAAATGGCGAGCGGCGCAACACGTGGCGGCGTGCGCACGGGCGCCGCGCCGGTGCGCGGGGCTGGCGGTCGCTAAATTATCATTGAAATGAAATTAGGCGCTTTTGGCGGCGATTTGCTTTTTCAGCTTCAACGCTTTCGATGACAGCTGGCCGTCTTTGGCTTTCAGCAAAAAAGCGTCAATGCCGCCATTATGCTCAACCGAGCGCAGCGCATTGGCGGAAATGCGAAACTTCAGCGCGCGTCCCAAAATCTCGCTGGGCAGGCTTACTTGCTGCAAATTGGGCAAAAAGCGACGCCGCGTTTTATTCATCGCATGGCTCACATTATTGCCGCTCATTACCGTCTTGCCGGTCAGTTCGCATACACGTGACATGGGTCACTCTCCATATTAGGCAGCTGCCGCAGCAGCATCAAAAAAGCGGGGCAAGCGCCCCTTGGCTGGCACTGATATAGAAAAAGGCCACCTGCCCGTCAAGCGCTTTTGCCGCTATCAGAGGCAAAATTGCTTTCAAAATGGTCGGTGATTTTCATAATGCCGCTGCCGGTAATCACCGGCCCGTCCTTGCCGACCAGCCGACCGATGACAAAGCCGGTATTTTTCGTATGCCTTGTGCATTCACCTTCGCATATCAAAAAATCACCCAATTGCCCGGGGGCGAGAAAATCGAAATTGAAACTGACCGATGGGGTGAAGACATGTTTGCCCAGCGCATTGTGCAAAATAAAGGCAAGGCCGACATCCATCACCGACATTAACATGCCGCCATGGCATATGCCGGCCGGATTGCACATATGCGGCATTACTTCAAAGCCCAATTGGTGCGTGCCCTCTGCCCCGCGCACATAGACGGGCCCGATATGCTTCATGAAATGGGTTTCAAGATGATCAAAGCGCCCGCCAAAATCGAGCGGCGCCCAGCCTTTTGGAATTGCCATAATTTATGCCTTTTTGTTTTTGCCCTTGCGCGCAGGGTCAATAAAGCCGAAGAGATGCGCCGCCACTTTGCGGATTTGAATTTCTTCCGAGCCTTCGGTGATGCGATAGCGCCGATGGTGGCGGTAAATATGTTCAAACGGCATATGGCGCGAATAACCAATACCGCCATGCACTTGAATGGCACGGTCAGCCGCCTCGCAGACCAGCCGATTGGCGCGGTAATTGCACATGGAGACTTTGTCAGACAGATAAATCGCCACATCAGGCTTCGACATCTCATCCATTTGCGCCGCCGTTTTATAAACCAGATTGCGGATCATTTCGCATTCCGTATGCAATTCGGTGAGCGGAAATTGTATCGCCTGATTGGTCGCCAAAGGCTTGCCGAAAGGCGCGCGCTTTTTGGCGTAAGCGACCGATTGGTCGATGCAATATTGCGCCGCGCCAACGCCGCTGGCCGCTTGGCGGATGCGGTTTTCATGCACAAAATGCTGCGCCAAAGCCAAGCCGTTTTCCGGCTCGCCGAAAATCGCGCTCTCAGGCACCCAAATATTGGTGAAAGAAACACGCGGATGGTCGGTCGGCATATTGAAGGTCCACATATATTCTTCAATCTTCACGCCCGGGTCATCGGCCGGCACCAAAAAGCAGGTAATGCCTTTGGCCGCGCCATCATCGCCCGACGTGCGCGCAAACAGCATGACATGGCTCGCCACATGCATGCCGGTGGTCCACATTTTTTCGCCATTGAGCAGCCAGCCATCAACCCCGTCGCGGGTTTCGCGCACGCCGCGCGTCTCCATCCATGTCGCGTCAGAACCGTGATCGGGCTCGGTCAGGCCAAAGCAAATGCGATGCGTGCCGGCCAGCATGCCATTGATGAATGCATCGGCTTGGTCGGGCGTGCCGAAATCGCGAAACATCAGCACTTGCGGGAAATTGCCGACAATCGAGCTTTCATTTTGCAAATCATTATGCAGCCCCAAACCTTTATGCGCCAAATGTTCGCGAATGCACGCCATCGCCAAATTGGAGCCGTCGGCACCGCCATATTCTTTCGGCAGACCGAAACGCAAATGCCCCGCCTTGTCGGCACGGCGGCGCATTTCGCGCAATAATTCTTCCCATTCGGGGCGCGGCAAGCCCTTATTGTCCCAATCGGTGCGCGCATGTTCGCGGCGATGGTCAAAAAAGCGGTTATTGTCATCCTGCATTTGCAGCGGCACGATTTCTTTATCGATGAAATCATCCAGAGCGGCCAAATAGGTGCGGATATCGTCAGGTATCGCAAAATCCATGAAAACGCCTCCCAAATGCGCTGAACTTGGCCATTATCATGGCGAAGCGGCGCTTTATTGGCAAGCCATAAGCGCGAGGGCGAGACAAATGGCGCACCCACAATATATAGGCGTGAACAGAAACGGCACGGCTACTATGTAAGTGATTCGGCCATGCTTCGTTCTCTAACTGTTCAGGATAAAAGGGTTTTTTGAGTCGGTTTTGCCGATTCGGCGAATCGATTCGGCCAAGCCTCATAAAACACGGGCAAAACAGCGCATATTGGCCGCTTTCGCTTGCCAAATCCGCGCCGCTTGGTCATGGTAAACCCATGTCTCATAGCGGTTTTTCTCCCCAATTGCGTGTCGTTTTAGGGCCGACCAATACCGGCAAAACCCATCTCGCTATGGAACGCCTATTGGCGCATCAAAGCGGCATGATTGGCCTGCCTTTGCGACTTTTGGCACGCGAAACCTATGATCGCTGCCTCAGAGGCGATTTCGGCCGCGTGCATAAGGCTGATGTCGCGCTGATGACCGGCGAAGAGAAAATCCTGCCGCCGAAAGCGCGCTATTTCATTTGCACCACTGAGGCCATGCCGATAAGCCGCGAGGTTGAATTTGTCGCCATTGATGAATGCCAATTGGCCGACGATGAAGAACGCGGCCATATATTCACCGACCGTATTTTGCACGCGCGCGGCACGTCGGAAACAATATTGCTCAGCGCAGCGACAATGGAGCCGATCTTGCGGCAATTGCTGGATACGCAAAATATCGAAACGCGCGCGCGTTTTTCGCGTCTTGCTTGGAGCGGGGCGCATAAATTATCGCGCCTGCCGCGGCGCAGCGCCATTGCCGCTTTTTCGGCCGATAATGTTTATGCCATTGCCGAGATTATTCGCCAGCAACGCGGCGGCGCGGCCGTGGTAATGGGTGGGCTTTCCCCACGCACGCGCAATGCGCAAGTCGCCATGTATCAATCAGGCGAGGTGGATTTTCTGGTCGCCACAGATGCCATTGGCATGGGGCTCAATATGGATGTCGACCATGTCGCCTTTGCCCAAACGCGAAAATTTGACGGCCGCCGCCATCGCGAATTAAGCGCCGCTGAATTGGCACAAATTGCCGGGCGCGCCGGGCGCCATCAAAGCGATGGCAGTTTCGGGGTCACCGCCGATGTGCCACAATTTGATGAAGCGTTGATTGAACAAATCGAAACGCATGATTTTGAACCGATTAAAGCGATTTATTGGCGCAATCCCAATCTTGATTTCTCCTCATTGGAAGCGCTGCTTTTGAGCCTTGAAAAACCGGCACCGCGCCCCGGTCTGGTGCGCGCGCCGGTGGCCGATGATGTGCAAGCGACAAAATTATTAAGCCGCGATCCGGCCACGCTTGACCGGCTTGGCGATGAGGGGCGTGTGCGACTGTTATGGGAAGTGGCGCAAATTCCTGATTTCAGAAAAACCACAATGGGTGAGCACGCCGCCTTGGTCGGCGAGATATTTGCCTTTCTATCGCAAGGCGAAGGCTTTATCCCTGAACATTGGCTGAACCATCAAATCGAGCGTTGCGACCGCATTGACGGTGATTTGGATACGCTGTCGACACGGCTGGCACATATTCGTACCTCGACTTATATTGCCCAACGCAATGATTGGTTGGCCGATCCGCGCCATTGGCAGGAAGCCAGCCATAAGGTAGAAGAGCGCCTGTCCGACGCTTTGCACATGAAACTGATGGGACAATTTGTCGACCGCAAGACCTCGGCACTGATGCGCCGCTTGGTAGGAAAAGAGGAAATCGTGGCGGAAATAGAAGCCAATGGAGATATTTTAATCGCCGGAGAATATATGGGGCGCTTGAACGGTTTGCATGTTGAGCGCGACCCGCGTTTGAAATCGGCGCCCGGCGGCACGGCACGCGCGGCGGTTGAAAAAGCCGTCGGCGAAGCGCTGCGCCAGCGCGCGCAAGCGATTGCCTTGGCGGCGGACAATCAGCTCAGCTTGACCGAACAAGGCGAAATTGTCTGGGACAATGCAATTATCGGTCATATTCATATTGCTGTCGGGCAAGATGGCGACCGTCTCGCCTATCTGACCCCGCAAGTCGAACTGGCCGCCGATGAGACTTTGGTCGGCGAGATCAGAAATCAAGCGCAAAGCCGTCTGACCGACTGGCTGCGCTTATACATGAATCAACAATTAGAGCCGCTGAAAAATTTGCAAAATGCCGAATTGAGCGGTTTGGCGCGAGGGCTGGCATTTCAGCTTTTGGAGAATAAAGGGGTTTTACCGCGGCGCGATATTGCCGATTTATTGGCCAAGCTTGACCAAGATTTGCGCGGCGCATTGCGCAAATGTGGCGTCCGCTTCGGCTTTTATCACATCTTTATGCCAAGCTTGCTGAAGCCTGCGCCGGCGCGGCTGTTGGCGCTGTTGAGCCTGCTCGAAGATAATGCCGGCCGCGCCCTGCGTGATGAAAAACCCCGTCCTCTTGGTGCGACGCTGGCGCAATTACCGGCTGCCGGTCTGACATCCTGTCCGCCCGAACGGCTGCCCGGCTGGCTCTATCGCGCCGGCGGTTTTTATACCTGCCGCGCCCGCGTTATTCGCTTCGATATGTTGGAGCGCCTCGCCGATATTATTCGCCCGCTTTTGGCCGAGAACCGAGAAGGCTTTGAAGCCAATGAAGCGATGATGTCAATTATGGGCTGCGGCGCTGATGAGCTGGCAGAAATTCTGACTGCGCTCGGCTATCGCGCGCACCAGCTTGCGGTTGAAAAGCCGGATAATAGCGCGCCGGACACTGCAGCAGCGGGCGATGATGCGGTCACACCGGAGGCGGCGCAAAGCGATATGGCGGCAGCTGAGGCGGCGGCCACCCAAGCACAGGAAGAAGCGGCTTTGCCTTTTGAAACACAGGCCGTCAAAACCATTTGGCGACCGGCGCCGCGGAGCCATAATAAGCAGAAAAAAAACAATGGAAAAAAATCGGCAAATGGAATGACAGGCAAGAAAAATATGCGCCACGCCCCCCGCAAAGCGCCTCGCCATAGGGCCGAGAAACCGGCCAATCCGTTATCACCTTTTGCCGTGTTGAAACAATTAAATCAAAATGGCGAAAAAGCCGATGAGGCATAATCATTAATGGCTCAATCCCCTCCCGCCGCCATGCGTGTCGATAAATGGCTCTGGCATGCACGCTTTTTCAAAACCCGCACATTGGCGACGCGGCTGGCGGCGGCGGGTAATATTCGCATTAACGGGCAAAAGCAGAGCCGCGCTTCAGCCTCCATTCGCATTGGTGATGTGCTGACCTTCCCGCTCAATCGCCATATTCGTCTCATTGAAGTGGTGGCGCTGAGCACACGGCGCGGCCCGGCCGCCGAAGCACAAGCGCTCTATATTGACCGCGACCCGCCCAAACCACAAAAGCGCGAAGAGAAAATCGTCGCGCAAGCGGCGTTTCGCGAAGCTGGCAGCGGCCGTCCGACCAAAAAAAAACGCCGCGCCGAAAGTCATTTTACCGGCAAGGGACAAATCGGCTAAACAAGGTGCCGTCATTGCGACAAAACAATCATTGCAAGCTTTTCGCCAAGCGGTTAGACAGTCGCCATGTTGAATAAAATGAAATCCCTGTTTACCGATCCGATGGCCGAAGCAAGCGCCCCGCAATCAGATGCCTTGCATATTGCTGCGGCCGCTCTATTGGTGCGCGCCGCGCAAATTGACGGCGAAATTGACACCCATGAGTCGCAGCTTTTATCGCGCCTTGTCGGGCCGCATTTCGGCCTTGATGATGAGGCGGCCGACCAGTTGATTAATGAAGCCAAGCAGGCGGCTGATGCAGCCAGTGATTTGTTCCAATTCACCCACCGTATCAACAGCCATTTCGGTCAAGCGCATAAACTCATGCTGATTGAATTGCTGTGGCAAATTGTTTTGGCCGATGGCGTGGTTGACGATTATGAAGCCAATCTCATGCGCCGCGTCGCCGGTCTTATTCATGTCACTGACCAACAGGCAGGCCTTGCGCGTAAAAAAGCCGAACAGGCAGCAGGAGCGGTTCACCAATGACCTATATCGTCACCGAAGATTGCATTAAGTGTAAATATACAGATTGCGTTGAAGTGTGTCCGGTTGATTGCTTTTACGAAGGCGAGAATATGCTGGTCATCCACCCCGATGAATGCATTGATTGCGGCGTCTGCGAACCGGAATGTCCGGCCGATGCGATTAAGGCCGATACGGAAGACGGGCTGGAAAAATGGCTCGAGGTAAACACGAAATTTGCCGATATTTGGCCCAATATTACCATGCGCAAAGACGCACCGGCCGATGCCGATGATTGGCTGCAAAAAGCCAATAAATTTGCCGACCATTTCTCGGAAAACCCCGGCACGGGTGACTGATAGGCGGATTTCTGCCACGCATTTGGGAAAACCCGTATTTTGTGATATAGTGGAAAAAATTGACGTTTTTCCACTATGTGAGTTCGCCACGGCGCGGTTTTGCGCCCTGTGTCGAAAATAGGAGCATTTATGCCAACCAAGAAAAAAACAGCGCCCCAAAAACCGGCGGCGGGTAAAGCCGCGGCGAAAAAAGCGCCTGCCAAAAAGCCTGTTGCCAAAAAAGCACCGGCGAAAAAGCCTGTTGCCAAGAAAACAGCGGCAAAAAAAGCCCCTGCCAAAAAGGCTCCAGCCAAAAAAGCTGCTGCCAAAGATGTTGTGCGGCGCTCGGCGCTCGGTTTCCGCGTCAATGAGCATATTGTCTATCCGGCGCATGGTGTCGGGCTGATTGTCGAGATTAGCGAGCAGGAAATCGCCGGTATGAGCCTTGAGCTTTTCGTGATTAATTTCGAAAAGGAAAAAATGGTATTGCGCGTGCCAATCAATAAAGCCGAGCAGACCGGCATGCGGAAATTGGCCGATAATAAGGTCATGGACGGTGCCATTCGCACACTGAAAGGGCGCGCGCGCATTAAACGCACCATGTGGTCGCGCCGCGCGCAGGAATATGAAGCGAAAATTAACAGTGGTGATTTAATCGCCATTGCCGAAGTGGTGCGCGACTTGTTCCGCAATGAAAACCAGCCGGAACAAAGCTATTCTGAACGCCAGCTTTATGAAGCGGCACTGGAGCGTATGGCGCGCGAAGTGGCGACGGTGGAAAAAACCACGGAAGATGCCGCGATTGTCAAATTGGAGGCCATTTTGGCCAAAACCACCGGTGGCGCGCGGCGTCAACCGGGCTCGGATGCCGCTTGAACCCTAAATAATCGGTTTAAAATAAGCGGCCCAAAAGGCTGATTTCCGTGAACCAATCACGGGCTGTTTGCGTATCTTTTATGGAGGTATGCGAATATGGCACATATCGATACACGCGAAACGGTTCAATCTGGCCGCAAATTCATCAAAAAAGCGATGAAGCTGCCCATGCTCGAACCTGAACACGAGCAAAAGCTGGCACGTTTGTGGAAAGACAAACGTGATGAAAAAGCGCTGCATGAATTGACCTCGGCGCATGTGCGTCTGGTCGTTGCCATTGCCGCCAAGTTTCGAAATTACGGCCTGCCCATGGGCGATCTGGTGCAAGAAGGCAATATCGGCCTGATGCAAGCCGCCGACCGCTTTGACCCGGACCGCGGAGTGCGCTTTTCAACCTATGCCGGCTGGTGGATCCGCTCCCAAATCCAAGATTATGTCTTGCGCAATTGGTCGATTGTTCGTACCGGCACGACCTCGGCGCAAAAATCACTGTTTTTCAATATGCGCCGTCTGCGCGCGCGCATTAATGATATCGGCGCCAATATGACGCCGGAAAGCCGCAGCTATGTGGCGCGCGAATTGGGCGTGCGCATGGAAGATGTCGAAAATATGGAAGGCCGGATGGAAGCCAATGACCGTTCGCTCAATGCGACCATTTCCGACCGTTCGGGCGATGGTGGCGTCACCGAATGGCAAGATTTTTTGGTCTGCGAACGCGACCTGCCCGATGCCACCGTGGCCAATCGCCTCGACAGCCGCCAAAAGCTGCGCTGGATTGCTGAAGCGATGACCGAATTGAGCGAGCGTGAAATGACCATTATTCGCGCCCGTCGTCTGGCTGAAGAAACCGTGACACTGGAAACCTTAGGTAAAAAATTGGGCATTTCCAAAGAGCGCGTGCGGCAAATCGAGCATGAGGCATTGAGCAAATTGCGCGGTGTTTTATTGACCAAAACCGATGGCGATCCGCGCCAGGCAGGATTGCTGTAAACCCTTAATCGCCGACTAATTTGACCCGTGAGCCGGCCGCCAAACGGTCGCCTTCATTCAAGCCGTTCAGCACGCGGAACAGACCGATTTTATCCATATTCTCACCCGGCGTGAGGCGCATTTTGCGCGCCAATGAAGCAACGCCTTCGCCTTCTTTCACCGTAACAATGCGCAAGCGATAAGGCCGAATGGCCGCGGCTTGTTGCGGCGTCAAAAAATCAATAGAGCGACGCAGAGCAGCCATGGCTGCTTCCGCCGCGCTGTTTTGGCCGCGCGGTGCCAAAACGCCGAAACGCATAATTTGCTTGGGGCCGCCATCAATGGCCAGCAAAACGGCAAGGCCGGTCTGTGTTTTTATCGTGCCTCGTGCCGCATTCTTGCCGTCAATTTTCAGCTTTTGAAACCCGCTCAATTTTTGCCCCGGCGCCCATGTTGAACGCAAATAGGCTTCCGGTGTTTCATTGGCGATGCGCGCATCAAGGTCAAAAATAATCTGCACTTGATTGTCATGGCTTGCGGTGACGCGGCGCGGCGCATTTTCCAATGTAAAGCCACGCGGCACGTCAAAACGCAAGCCCAAATCGCCATGTTCAAACCTCTGCCCACGCACAATGCCTTGGCGCGGACTGTCGCCAAACACCATGCCGTCAATCATTTGCAAATGCAGATCCGTACCGATTTTCCCCAAGGCCGTCATTTTCGTCGCTGCGGCATCGGCTTTTTCGCGCGCTTTGGCAATGCGCGCTTGATTGTTCGGATGGGTGGAAAACCAGCTTGCTTTGGCTTGTTTGCCGCCGCTTTGATAGGTCGAAAACGCCGCCAATGATTGCAGTAATTCGGCCTGCGGGGCGATATTGTAACGATCAGGAATATCGAGATTCAGGTGCGCCAGATCAGGCTTATTTGAGGC
>RFZE01000043.1 GCA_009920875.1 Alphaproteobacteria bacterium
GAAACTGATGTTTATAAGATAGCTTCTTTCCAACAGAAGACTTCCTTTTTCCTTGGCCATCAGTTGTTGTTTTACTTATCGATGCCTTATGAGCATGGTCTGCTCGGTATCCCTGTCCCTTTTGCTGAGCACGCATATCAGAATACCCACCGGCATATTCAACCCAGCGCCCTTCCCCTTCAGCATTGAATACCACGGTCACGGTGCGGTCGAGAAAATCGCGATCATGGCTCACCAAAATCACTGTGCCATCATAAGCGGCAATCATTTCTTGCAATAAATCCAATGTTTCCAAATCCAAATCATTGGTCGGCTCATCCATCACCAATAAATTGCTCGGCTGGCGCAGACCGCGCGCCAAAAACAGCCTCGCCTGCTCTCCACCCGACAAAACCGTTACCGGGGTGCGCATTTGCGCCGGATGGAACAAAAAGTTTTTCATATAGCCGATAACGTGCATGGTCTCTTCACCGACCGACACCAAATCGCCGGCCCCATCAGTCAGCGCGTCTTTAACATTCCAATCCTTCTTAATGCCCTGGCGTTGCTGGTCGAGAATGAGCGGCGTCAGGTTTTTGCCGAGCCGTATATTGCCGCTATCGGGCCGCAAACTGCCAAGCAATATATTCAGCAAAGTGGTCTTGCCCGCGCCATTTGGCCCGATAAGGCCGATGCGACTGCCGCGTTTGATCTGCGTTGAGAAACTATCTATCAGCTTTTTATCGCCATAGGATTTGGCAATTTTATCGGCCTTGACCACCAGCTTGCCGGAACGGTCACCGGCTTGCAGCACCGAATCCATATCGCCTTGCGGGCCGCGATAATCGTGCCGTGCCTGTCGCAAATTCTGCAATTCACCAAGACGCCGCACATTGCGTTTGCGGCGCGCCGACACGCCATATCTGAGCCAATCTTCTTCGCGCGCAATTTTACGATCGAGCTTGTGCTGCGCTTGTGCTTCGCGCTCCAATTCACCATCGCGCCAATCTTCAAAATGGCTGAAATTTTTGCGCATGAGCTTGGTTTCGCCACGATCAAGCCAGACAGTCTGATTGGCCATATTGCTTAAAAAGCGGCGGTCATGACTGACCAGCACCAGCGCCGAATTGATTTGGCGCAATGCCCCTTCAAGCCATTCAATGGCCGGCAAATCGAGATGATTGGTCGGCTCGTCCAACAGCAACACTTCGGGCTGACCCGCCATGGCTTTGGCCAAGGCGACGCGGCGTCGCTCACCGCCTGACATGGGGGCAATATCCGCCGCCCCCTCAATATGCAAATCGGCCATCAGTTGAAAGGCGCGCTGACGCTCTTCATTATTCATCAGCCCCTGCAGAATAAATTCTTCAGCTGTCGCGAAGCCCGCAAAATCAGGGTCTTGCGCCAAATATTCAACATGAATACCGGGCTGCACAAAACGCTCGCCACGATCGGCATCGACCAAACCGGCGATAATTTTTAACAAGGTCGATTTGCCCGACCCATTGCGTCCGACCAAGCAAATGCGATCATCGCGCCCGACCGATAAAGATGCGCCGTCCAGAAGCGGGGTGACGCCATGGGTCAGATGAATATCATCAACATATAAAATGGGCGGACTGGCCGACATTTGTGCTTCCTCTAGAACGCAATCTTTATCGCCGAAGCGCATGTGCCCCGCAAGCCATATGAGGCAGTCTAAGGATGCGTTTGAATAAAGTGATGAATGAGCGCGACCAAAGCCTGCGGCACGTCTTCCTGAATAAAATGCCCGGCATTGTCAAAACGGGTGACCGGTGCGTCCGGCCAAATCGCTTTGAAATCGGCAATCGCATTTTCCGGCCAAATGGCACGGTCTTGCATGCCCTCCGCCATCATGGCCGGTTTGGCTTGCAATTTTTCCAAATTGCCGGTTTTCAATCCGTCGACAATAAACGGCACCATGCGGCCGTAATGCACATCCAAGGGGAACTCAATGCCGCCAATACATGCAGCACGGTCGGGAAACGGCGTTTGATACGCATCCAGCCAATCGCGGTCGACAGCGGCGCTGTTTTCAAAACCGAGCAATTTCATAATAGATAGAACCGTCGTGCCCAATTCGCCCAAAACGCCGCGCAGCGTGTCGGCTTCCTCATGTTTGGCAATCCACTCAAACCATGGCGTGCGCTCGGTTTTGGGTGTTACCCCGCCATAGCCGGTCAGCGTGTTCATCATGACAATGCGCTTAATCTTATCGGGATGGCGAATGGCATAGGCTGCGCCCATCGGCCCACCCCAATCCTGCAAAACCAGCGTGATGTCATTGAGCGCCAAATCATCAATAAAGGCGGCCAGATTTTCGACATGGCTCTCCAGCGTATAAACCCGGTCTTGCGGCGTTTCGCTTTTGCCGAACCCCATATGGTCAGGCACGACAACCCGATAATGTGCCGACAGGGTCGGTATCATATGGCGATAGAGATAGCCCCAAGTCGGCTCGCCATGCAGACACAAAATCACCTCGCCCTTGCCTTCATCGACATAATGCTGCTTAAAGCCCGCCGCCTCAGAAAAATGCGGCTTGAACGGCCATGTGCCGTTAAAGGTTTCATTTGCCTCAATCATCGCGCGCCCCTAATTACGCAAATCAATGGCCGGATTGCGGTCAAAGAAATTGCGCGGCTTTAAAATAATCTCATCGACTTTAGACGGCATGACCGGCCAGTCTTCCGCCATTGGCACATGATGAAATCCCATCGTTGCCCAAGCAACAATATCCGTATCCTCAATGCTCTCATTATCGGCGATATATTCCGGCAGTCCGAGCCAGGGTGCCGATTGATTGGTCGGCAAACCGGAAGCAAAAATCTCATCGCGCTTAAAGCGCGTGACCCAGAGATTGCGATTCACCCAATAAGCGCGCTTAAAGGCTTCATCCATGGGCGTCACCAAGGGCTTGATATTCGGCATAATGAGCTGATAGCCGGTCGGATAGCCCATGGCATTTTTGGCATTATTGCTGGAGAATAAAAGCGCCGCCGGACGCTCCGCACTCATTGCCGTTTGCGCGGTTTTTTCATCGCTTATGCGTTGTGGACGCACTTGCCAAATACCCTGGCGCGGCGCGTCTTTCGATTGCGGCGTCGCCACCAAGCGCATGCGGGTAAAATCATTGGCCGTGCCGTCAATATCGAAATCAATGCGATAGCTGAAAAAATGATCGTGATTGACGCCGAGACGGTAAGGCGCGAGCAATGTGCCGGTCTGTGTGTCAGCCGCCGCCGTCGGACTGGCCAATGTTTCCGAAAGCACTGCTTTGGTCGCGTCAATGCCGGTCGAAACCAAGCGAATACGCAAACGGCCGTCTTGTGTGAACACATAATCTTGGAAGTAATCATAATTGCCGATGGTCGCGACCATGCGCACGACCAGTTCCGTGGCGCGCCGCGACTGATGCGTTTCAAGCCCCGGAATGCCGGTCAAAATCGGCTCTTCATGGCGCCAAGCAGGATGCCCCGGATCATGTTCGAAAATGCAAATACGGTCTGCCGCTTCAAACGGCGAGCCATCAGCCAAATGCAGCGTCACATTCAAATATTCGGCATGGCTGGGACAGTCGGCTTTTTGCAATTGCGTCGCCATATTGCCGAAACCAAATTCGCCCATATCGAAATAGGCGCGATAAAACCAATTCGGATCATTATCATGATAGGGCACGAACATTTCCGACATGGCAATTTCATAAGCGACCGGGCGCAGTCCTGCGGCGCTTTGATGCCCGACTTGGTTCAGCACCGTGCCTTGGCGCGCGTCAAAGCGCAGGCGGAATTGCCAGCCCTGCCAGTCAATAAGGCTGCCATGAATAGTGTAATTGACCCCTTGCGGACGGGTGCTGGTAATCGGGCGCAGCGCCGCGCGCGTTTTCATATCACCCGCCGCAAATGTGCCGGTCGGCAAATCATGCGGCGGCGGATTGTCGGCGCGCGTGTCGGTAATCTCGACAATATTGTCTTCGGTTAAATCATAAAGAACGGCCAAGCCCTCAATCGGGCGCGCATAAATATTGGTGCTTGGCAGAACCCCCAAAACGCCATCGCCGGCAATGTTGAAACAATCAAGACGCACAATGCGATGATTGATGACTTCCGCCTTATCGGCGAAATAGCGCCCAATGGTGCGCGGCAGACATAAGGCTTGCGATGCGTCAACACCGCGCCTTTCCAAAGCCGCAATCAGCGCTGGTGTTTCCATCAGCCGCATGATGAGGGGCTCCAATTCACCCTGGCCTGAATACATGGGTTGGCCACCGCGCATCGGCGCATCTGACACAATCGCCCGGGCTGTTAAATCCACATGCGCCAGACGCGGCTTGCCATTGGCCAGAAAACTGACTTCGGCATCGCGCTGCGCGCGCGCGCCCTCTTGCCATGCCAAGGCTTGCGCCTTATCGGGTTGGCGCAGGCTTATACGGGCAAACAGCACATCATCGCCATGCGCCTGCTTCAAAAGCATCGCCGCTTGCGCATATTCAGCGCCGCTCAACCCGTCCCAAGGCGATATGATTTCGACCTGTGGCGCAGATTTTTTATCGGAAATGGATTGCTCCAGCGCCCAGCCGAAAACAATGATGAACAGCACGGTCAGCGGCAGTGATAGATTTTTAAAAATGGCCATTATCGTCCCCCCATTTAAGACAATCTAAGCAAGGCCACCAGTTGGGGGCAAGGGGCGATTAGCGAATATCGAGCCCGTCCAAACGGTCTTTGGCGCGCCATGTGGCCAAGCGGTCAAAAAACGCCACCGGCCCTTCGCCATAGGCTTGGTCTTGGCGCCGCCGCGTCAACTGGCCTTCATTATTATAATAGCCCGGCGTGCAGGCTTCTTGAAACGCCTCTGCATCGCGCGCTTTTTCAACAATTTCAGCGACCCAATCGGCCTCCGCCTTGGCCGCCGCTTCAGAACGTTTTTTGCCGCGCTGCTTTAAAGCCGCAACAATATAAGCGACATGACGGCTTTGCTCATCCAGCGCATAGGTGAAATTGGCGCTGAACCCACCTTGCGAAGGGCCGAAAAAAAACGCATTGGGAAAGCCGTGCACATGCAAGCCATGATAGCTGGCCATGCCATCCGCCCATTTATCGGAAATCGCCAAACCGTCCACGCCATTGATTTGATAACCGGCGCGCCGCGCATAATCCGTGCCGACCTCAAAGCCGGTCGCAAAAATAATGCAATCGACATGATAGGCGACATCATCAAACATCACGGCGTTTTCGGTAATGCGCGCAACGCCGCGACCATCCGTATCGACCAGCCGCACATTAGGACGATTAAAACTAGCGAGATAATCATCGTGAAAGCACGGGCGCTTGCAAAACAAACGATAATAGGGTTTCAGCGCCTCTGCTGTTGCCGCGTCTTCCACCACATGATCAACACGGTCGCGAATGCCTTGCATTTTGTGGTAGTCGGCGATTTCCATTTCTTCGGCGACATTCATAAATGCCATCGCCTTATCGGTGAGATATTTTTTCAAGCCTTTTTTATAAAGCTTTGGGGAAGCAAGGCCAGCCAACGCCCACAGCACCAACCTGGCGCGCGACGGGGCTTTATCGCGTAAACCGCCAACCAATAATTTAAAGGCATCGGTCCAGCCATCAGACACCAAATCATGTTTCACCGGCTTGCCGGCCAATAGGGTTTCAAAATTGCGGCGGCGTTCATCATGCCAGCCCGCATCTTGCCCTTTTAGCCAATCGGCATCCGTGTCGCCATTATTGCGCACTTCCACAGAAGACGGGGTGCGCTGAAAAACATAAAGCTGCGCGGCCGACGCAGCAACATGCGGCACGCATTGAATGGCCGTGGCACCGGTGCCGATAATGGCGACTTTTTTATCGGCCAAGCCGCTCAACCCACCCGCCGATGTGCCGCCTGTATAGCCGTAATCCCAACGGCTGGTATGGAAGGTATGGCCTTTATAATCACCAATGCCGTCAATGGCAGGCAATTTCGGGCGATTGAGCGGGCCATTGGCATGAACGACAAAACGCGCTGCCAGCTCGTCGCCTAATGATGTCGTGACGCTCCAACGGCAATGCTCTTCTTGCCATTCAGTGGCGGTCACTTCGGTTTGGAAAAGTGCCTTACTGGCAAGCTCATATTTCTCAGCAATGGTTCGACAATAAGCCAGCGTCTCACTGGCATTGGTATATTTTTGCTGCGGCACAAAGCCAGTTTCTTCCAAAAGCGGGAAGTAAATATAAGATTCAATATCACATGAAGCGCCTGGATAGCGATTCCAATACCAAGTGCCGCCGAAATCACCGCCTTTTTCAATAATCACAACATCGTCAATACCTTGTTCTAGCAAGCGCACAGCGGCCAGCATGCCACCAAAACCACCACCGATAATCACCACTTCGACATCGCGCTTTTCCGGGCCGCGTTGCACCGCCTCTTCAATATACGGGTCGTCGACAAAATAGGCGAAATCACCGGTCACTTGCTGATATTGCTCATTGCCATCATCGCGTAGACGTTTATCGCGCTCGGCGCGATATTTAGCCCGCACAGTTTCTAAATCAACTTCCAATGCCTTTGCTGAACGCATGGCTCACTCCCAATACCGATTATTCAGTGTCCTCGCTGTCGTCTTCGTCCCAAGCGTCGAACAAAACATCTATTTCATCATCTGACAGATCATAAATGCTGATCTTGCCTTCCAATATAGGGCGTCCTTGCATTTTGCGAAGGCGGCGCAATTCAGGTTCTCTTTGCGCGCGCAAGCCGAAAGTCGGCCTGCCGAACCGGTCGAGTGTGCTTTCATTAAACTGTTCCAGCGTCATGCCGGAAGCGTCTATATCGCCGACCATTTGCGCAGACGCGCCCGAACTTACCAGAAGAGCCGAAGCTATGATGATGCGAAACATATGGGAAAGATGCACCGGAAGGGGGCTGGAATGCAAGCCGCCATCTTAATCTATGAAGTAGCGCCTGACAGAGGGCCTTGAGCCTAAAATAATCACCATTCCTAAAAGCGCGAAAGCCATTATAAAAATGGCATCATTGGGAAAACGGTCGACCAAAAGGAGCTTAATTGTGCCGACCAAAGTAAGACTGGTCATGATGCTGGCAAGAAAATGCCCCGATGAAAACTGCGCCTCAGGAAATGCAACATTGATAAGACCGAAATAGCCACCCAGCAGAAATAGTGATAGACGCAAAACTTCCAACCGATCAGAATCAAAATCACTGCCCATAGATTGATTCCAAGGGAAAAAAAGAATTTTTTCTTCAGCAAATAACGACACCCCGACCACGACCAATGACCAAGAAGCAACAACGAATACTAAAAAAAAATAAAACTTTTTTAATTTACGCATTTTTTTCATTAAATTATGCAAACAAAAATTACAACTTAAAACTATATCTTTAGAAAAGCGGGAAATCCTAAAACGGCATGAAAGTGAGATACAGTTAATGTTGCGGCCCTATTCAACGATAATTCGCCCAAAGACATATTTACCTCCCCTTTGAACCCCGCTTTCGCCAATAGGTTTCCCAACAGCAAGAGGAACATTACCGACATAAATCGGATATTGGCCGGGCCTGATTGGCACGAAACTCACATCTGCAGAACCAATCTCATCACACTCGATTGCGTTAAAACTTAAGCCCTGTAAATGAATTTCAATATCGCCAATTGTTACCAGTCGCAGATGCGCATTATTTAAGAGCTCGGCCATTTCTATACGCCAGCCCCTCAAATCACCTTGCACATCGGGACATTCGATTGACAAACGATAATAGCGACCAGATAACAGGCGCATTTCCAGTGGCGCCAGCCGCGGCATACCATCAGCACTTGTGCTCACGGTTAATGTTTTTCTTATCGGTGGGAATTTGGCCAAATTACCCAACGACTCAGCTTTTGCGGAAAGCATATAGGGCGAGACCGCAATGCTTAGCATTAAAAACGTCAGGATAAGAAAACGGGTCATATATTTTAGGCCTATAGGGTCGATGTAAATTCTTTCAGCAAAGCAACTTCGTTCTCATCGAAAGCCGAACCGTCCGCTCGCAAGATATCATGATGCCATAAATCGGGCTCTGGCAGAGCGTCTTCAGCCAATAAAAAGTCCTCCGCTTGAACGCGCTCAGACCGCTCCATAATCGTATGCCAGTCAAAATGGGTCTGGCTTTTCCCCGCGACAAGCCCCCAGTTTATGCAGCCAATATTGTGTTTTTTGAAGATAGGCAGAGAAAACTGAAATGTCGTGCCATGCCCACGTGCCATATATTCAGTGCAAATGACCGGCCGATTGAGGGCCACCAGTTCCTCGATAGATTCTTCTAATTGCTCAGCTTCATACATGTGAAATGTCAAAACATCTGAATTTTCTTTATTTATGTCGTGGTGGACACTGCCGATTGCCCCATGGACGCAGGACGTAAGCGGTTGACGCGGCCTGACCTCATGCGCCCAAGCCCAAACGGCGCGGAGCAATGTTTGAGAATCTTCTCCGATACCAAACTGCCCCGGCTCATTATAGATATCCCACATTAAAATCCGATCATCAGCCTTATATCGTTCCAATATTGAGACGACATAATTCTCCAATCTGGCCAATTCCTTTTCGCCGGACCCTTGGTGAATTTGGCGAACAATATGGTGGCCCGGGCTTTGCTTCCAGCGCGAATTATGAATGCCCCGAATGGGCGGCTTTTGGGGCCCGCGTTTTGGATATCCATAATGGCAATCGTCAAAGAGAACGATTATTGGCGTGATATGGTTTTCGCGACAAATATCGAGAAATGTCTCGAACCGTCCGAAAAACCCCTCTTCTTCAACCAATAAATCATGAAGATATACGCGCAAGGTATTAAACCCGAGTTCCCGAGCCCAACCGATTTCACGTCTTAAAGCAGCTTCATCAAAAGTATCGGACTGGAACATTTCCAATTGGTTGGACGCATTCGAGGGCAAGAAATTACAGCCAATCAAAAAAGGTAATTCTTCATACCAAGCATTGGCAGCCTCACTTGACCAACGGTTCATTTTCCCTGTCTCCCTACAAAACAATGTTTTGCCTTTGGGGGCATGGTCTTTGCACATGCGCCAAGAGCCAAGACACCCCCTTCGTCAGATGGTCACCACAATACGCATCAAGCAGAATGTCAAAAGATTTGTGAAGATTGAAAATATATGAAGAGGCTGGCGACATGCTTTTGAACTCATTGATTCATTACCCTTTTCAACAGAGGCCTGCTCAATGGCCGTCTAAAAAATACTGGCCTGCAGGGTGAGCTTGGCGCCCAAGAGCAACAAAAACCCGTGGCTGATATGATAAAACCAAGCATCATTCATGGTGCGATTGAGCCATAGACCCAGCGCCACGCCAATCGGCACAAAACCGGCAATCGCCAGACTGGCGGTCAGACTGGCTGCATTAAACAACTCCAATTCAATGAAAAACGGTAATTTCGCCAAATTGACCAACAAAAACGACCAGCCCATTGTGCCGACATAATAGGCGCGCGGCAGATTGAGCGGCAGCAAATAGATTTGTGACGGGATGCCGCCAGTGAGCGACACGAAGCTGGCAATACCGGCCAATCCCATCCAACCGACAGCGCGGTCCAGGCGGCGGCGCAAATGGCGCATCGCGGCGCGTGCCAATCCGGTATTTGCAGCCGGTCGGTAAAGTCGCCAAAAATAGCGCCCTGCGGTAAATACGGCCAAAGCGCCGATAATAAACATCAGGATTTCAGCATTGATTTGCTTATAGAGCAGCCAGCCCAAAACTTGCCCCAAACAGGCGGCCAAAGTCATGACGATGACAATGCGGCGCACGGCTCGGCGGTAATATTTCCAGCCGACATAAAAATCGCACAACAGAAAAACCGGCAGCAAGACCGACAGGGCGAGGCCTGGCGAGAGCACCAAAAGCATGAGCGGCAGCGATAAAGAGCCCATCGCGCCACCAAAACCAGCCTTTGAAATTGCCACCAGAAGCGTGGCGAGAATGCCGAAAACGAGAAAACCGATGGGCGCGGCGCTGATAATGGTGAAATCGAGCATGGCCGTCCTTATGAAAACCCGACATATGGGTCATGATGGCTGCACGCTTGGCAAGCCATGCTAATCACTCTTTTCTTGCCTTGCCGTAAAGCCTGCCAGCATCAGACAACCCGCCAAAATGCCGAGGTTTTTGACAAAGTTCTGTGTCTCATGCGCCCCCTCAATGCCAGAAAAATTCCAGAAGTCGTGAAGATTGAAATTGACCAGAATAATATACAAAACACAGCCATAAGCCGCCAAGCGTACATGGCGATTGGCCAGCAACAGCCCGCCCAAAATTAAATTAGCGATGCCTGCCAAGAATAATAGCACTTCGGCAAAGGGCAAATTATGATGGTGCATCAATTCAATATGCATTTTCCAAGCAGCAAATTTGGCAATGCCCGGCAGAATAAAATAGGCGGCCAGCAAGCTACGGCCGATTGGCAAAGCAAATTCATCAACTTTAGGCATATTAATTTCCATCCCGAACAACATCCTTGCCTAAATTAAGCTAGAGC
>RFZE01000044.1 GCA_009920875.1 Alphaproteobacteria bacterium
ATCCGGAAGACGGCGATCCGCAGGGCAACCGATCTGTCCTTCGGTCAGGCGAAAGTCGAAAGCACAACGCTTCACGTGATGGGAATCGCCGTCGCGTCGATCTCGGTCGGCATGTTCATCGGCGCCCTCGTCGAATGGGGGTCCACGAATCGCGACACGGCAGCGCTGCTGATCCCCGGCGGAATCGCGCTGGTCGTGGGTTGCCTGCTCTGGTGGATCACGGTGCCGGGCACCGTTCGCGCCCGCGACGTGTTCTCGGCGGTCGGCTGGACTTGGCTCGCCGTCACGTTCGTCGGCGCACTCCCGTACCTCCTGAGCGGTGCCTTCGATGTGGCGGGAGTCGATCGTTCCGGTCAGTTCGTCAACGCCATCTTCGAGTCGGCGTCGGGCTACAGCTGTACCGGCTCCACGGCGCTCACGGACTTCGGACACCCTGGACGCGGGACGATGATGTACCGCCAGATCACCCAGTGGTACGGCGGAATGGGCATCGTGGTGCTCGCCGTCGCGGTCCTCCCGTTCCTCGGCGTCGGCGGCCTCGACCTCATGAGCGCGGAAGCGCCCGGCCCCTCCGGTGATCGCCTCACACCCCGCGTTTCCGAAACCGCCAAGCGGTTGTGGGCGACCTATGTGTTGTTCACGCTGGCCGTCGCCGGCGCCCTCGTCGCCATCCCAGGTCCGTCGCTCTACGACGGCATCGCCCACGGGCTCACAACGGCGTCCACTGGCGGGTTCTCACCCCACGCCGACTCGATCGGCAGCTTCAACTCCCTTGCGGTGGAGATCGCCATCATCATCGGAATGGTGGTCGGCGGCACCAACTTTGCCCTCCACTGGCGGGCGCTTCGCGGCGACGGTAGGGCGTACTGGAGGGATCCAGAGCTTCGGGCCTACGTCGCACTGCTCGTCGGCGCCTCGGCGCTCGTCGTCGGCCTGTTGTGGCTCGACGGTGGCTTTTCCTTCGACTCGGCCGCCCGGGCCGGGGTGTTCAATGTCGTCGCCCTCGGCACCAGCACCGGCTTCGGCACCGCCACCGGCACGCTGCGCCGCCACCCCGATTTATTGCGCCATCGCAGCGCCGCCGCTATGGCCAAGCTGATGGAACTGCAAGCCGCGCTTTTGGCGCGCGCCGCCGATTGGGTGAAACCGGGCGGGGTGCTGGCCTATGGTGTGTGTTCCTTGCAGCCGCAAGAAGGCGAAGCACAGATCGCGCAATTTCTTGAAGCCCGTCATGACTTTGCCCTTGAGGAAACGACACCGCCCAAACGCTTCACGCCGGATGACAATATGGACGGGTTTTATCTGGCGCTGATGCGCAAAGGCGGCGATGGGTGACATGGAAAAACCTCTGAATAAGGGCACCGTTTTCGTCGCTTTGGCCATGCATAAGCTTGTCGTTTGACCCAAAACCCTTTACAGAAAAACAAAACGGGTCGCGCGCTGAAAGCGGCTCTTTGAGACGGGCGAGAGACAGATGACCGACATCAAAATATCTCCTTCCATTCTTTCCGCCGATTTTGCGCGGCTCGGCGAGGAAGTGGCCGCGATTTGCGAAGCGGGTTGCGACTATGTCCATGTCGATGTGATGGATGGGCATTTTGTTCCCAATCTGACCATTGGCCCTGATGTGGTGAAAGCCATTCGCCCGCATGCCAGCAAGCCTTTGGATGTGCATTTGATGATTGCGCCGGTTGACCCCTATATCACCGCCTTTGCCGAGGCCGGGGCCGAAATCATTACTTTTCACCCTGAAGCCGGGCCGCATCCGCATCGCACGGCGCAAGCCATTCGCGCCGCCGGTTGCAAAGTCGGCATTTCGCTCAATCCGGCCACACCGGTATCGGTGCTCGACAGTCTGATGGGCGATATTGACCTCATTCTTGTCATGTCGGTCAATCCGGGTTTTGGCGGGCAAAGTTTTATTGAAAGTCAGCTCGACAAAATCAAGACATTGCGCGCCATGATTGATGCATCGGGCCGCGATATTGAGCTGGAAGTTGATGGCGGCGTCAATCGCGAAACCGCAGGCAAAGTGATTGCCGCCGGCGCTTCCATGCTGGTCGCTGGCACGGCGACCTTTCAGGGTGGGCCTCAGAAATATGCCGAAAATATTGCCGCCTTGCGCAGCGCGGGGGTTTAATGGCGCGCGCGCGTCTCGCCTCGCGCTTTGAAACGCTGACTGCCGGCTTTGCCAGGCTGCGCCAAAATCTGACTTTCTCATTTTATCGTTCGCCCTTTGGGCGCGGCCTGTGGCGCGGCGTCAATGAGCCGACCTTGTTTGATTATCCGGCCGATTTGCGCCCCGGCAATCCGCTGCGCGGCGAAAGCTGGCTGGCCGGAGATTATTCTTTGCGCGGCGGCGTGTTGCGCGGCCTCGGCCATTTGCCCTTTGACATGAAACCGCCGAGTAATGCTTGGCGCGACAGCCTGCATGAATTTGTCTGGCTGCCCGATGTGTTGGCCGTGGCCAATGGCGGCGGCCATAAGGCGGCGCGCCACGCCATATTGCATTGGGCCCTCGGCCCGTATCTCTATCAACGCGCACCCATGCAACCGGCGCTGGTCGGGCGGCGGCTCATGCGCTGGGCGCAAGCGCTGTCAGAGGTAAAAAGCGGTTTTGACGGGCAAGCTTTGGCGCGCATTCATACCAGCTTTTCGGCGCAAACACGCTGGCTGGCGAAACTGGCCGGCCAATGCGATGACGGTGTCGACCGGCTGCAATCCGCCTTAGGCTTGGCATTGGCGGCTTGCGCCCTGCCACAGCAAGGACAGACTTTGCGCCACGCCATGGATTTGCTGGACCGTGAAATGCGCCGCCAAATTCTTCCCGATGGCGGTCACGCCTCGCGCAATCCATCGCTTTTGGCAGATTTATTGGCCGATCTATTGGCCTTGGAGGCGGTGCTGCAAGCGCGGCAAGTGGCCTTGCCGCCATCGATTGTCGCGGCGCGTCAGCGCATGCAGACTTTATTGACCATGCTGCGCCATAAGGATGGCCGCCTCGGCGTCTTTCATGGCGGGCTGGAAAGCGATGCATTGGCGCTTGATGCAGTTGTCGGTAAATCCGGCAAGCCGATCAGTTTCGCGCAGAAAAGCGGCTATCAGCGCCTCGATGCGGGGCAAAGCTGTGTGCTGGTTGATGTCGGCGATGCGCCGCGTGGCGCCCATTCCATTGCCGCCCATGCCGCCCCTTTGGCCTTTGAAATGAGCCATGGCGGCGACCGGCTGATTGTCAATTGCGGGCCCAATTTGGTGCATGGCACGGACTGGCAATTGGCGGCGCGCGGGCTGGCCGCCCATTCGACATTGGCCTTTGACGCCGATGTCACCGACCCGTTTATCCGCCATGGCATGGCCGCCAAGCGGCTCGGCCCGCGCGTAAAAGGCGATGCATGGCAAGTGACCGGACGCCGCGTGG
Organism: Alphaproteobacteria bacterium; assembly: GCA_009920875.1. Classification (GTDB taxonomy): domain Bacteria; phylum Pseudomonadota; class Alphaproteobacteria; order RS24; family RS24; genus UBA8337. Next base: position 3,419 of record RFZE01000044.1, read on the forward strand.
AAGACAAGACCGGCATTTGGCTGGAAACCAGCCATGCGATTTTTCTTGAAACCCATGGGGTGCGCCATAATCGTCGCTTTTTCATCGATGCAGCGGGTGAAGATATTCGCGGCGAGGATTTGCTGCTCGCCGATATGCACCACCAGCCGCTTGAAGGTGCACCGTTTCATCTGCGCTTTCATTTGCATCCGCAGGTTAAAGCCAGCCTGCAAAGCGGCGGTGATGCGGTCTTATTGCTTACGCCAAACGGCCATGGGTGGCAATTTCGCTTGGCCAGCGACGCCACTGAAGCGCTGAAGATTGAGGAAAGCGTCTATATGGGACAAAGCGGCATACCGCAACGCTGCCAGCAATTGGCGGTGCGCGGCCGCCTCGCCCACGGCGATACGCTGATGCGCTGGGCCTTGCGCTATGCCGGACGCCAAGCGGCACGCCGACGTCGATAAATGAAGCAAGCTGAAACATTCGCAAAACAAAGGAAGCCAAATGTCTGATGTAAAACCCGTTCACCGCGCTCTCATATCGGTCTCCGATAAGGATGGCATTGTCGAATTTGCAGAAAAATTATCGGCCCTCGGGGTCGAGCTAATATCGACCGGCGGCACGGCGTCACTTTTGGCCGAAAACGGCCTGCCGGTCAAAGACGTGTCCGAATTGACCGGCTTTCCTGAAATGATGGATGGCCGCGTCAAGACATTGCACCCGATGGTGCATGGGGGACTTTTGGCGATACGCGACAATCAAGACCATCAAGCGGCCATGCAGGCGCATGGCATTGGGCCGATTGATTTGCTGGTGGTCAATCTCTACCCGTTTGAAGCGACCGTTGCGGCGGGCGGTGATTATGCTGCTTGCGTTGAAAATATTGATGTTGGCGGGCCGGCCATGATTCGCGCAGCGGCGAAAAACCATGAAGATGTCGCCGTGCTGGTCGATGGTGATGATTATGACGAGGTGCTGGCCGCGCTGGGTGATGGCGGCACGACGCAAAAACTGCGCCGTCGCTTGGCGCAAAAAGCCTATGCGCGGACAGCCGCTTATGATGCCGCCATTTCCAATTGGATGGCGGCTGAGCTGGATATTGACATGCCGCCCTATCGCGCTTTTGGCGGCAAGCTCAACCAGGCTTTGCGCTATGGCGAAAACCCGCATCAGCAAGCCGGTTTTTATGCCGGTGACAAGGCCCGCAAAGGGGTCGCCACGGCGCGGCAAATTCAGGGCAAGGCTTTGTCGTACAATAATATCAATGACACGGATGCCGCCTTTGAACTGGTCAGCGAGCTTGACCCTGACAGCTTTGCCTGCGCCATTATCAAACACGCCAATCCGTGCGGCGTCGCGCTTGGCGCGACCGCAGCCGATGCATTTGCCAAAGCACTGCGCTGCGATCCGGTGTCGGCTTTTGGCGGCATTATTGCCATGAACCAAAAGCTTGATGCGCCGACAGCCGAAGCGATTAGTGATATTTTCACCGAAGTGATTATCGCGCCTGATGCCGATGAAGCGGCATGCGAGATTATTGCCGGCAAGAAAAATCTGCGCCTCTTGCTGAGCGACGGCCTGCCGGCACCGCATGATGGCGGCCTCAGCGTGCGCAATGTGGCTGGCGGCTATTTGGTGCAAAATCGCGATAATGGCCATATTGATGTCGGCGAGGTGAGCTGCGTGACCAAAAGACAGCCCAGCGCCGCTGAAATGGCCGATTTACTATTTGCTTGGCAGGTCGCCAAACATGTCAAATCCAATGCGATTGTCTATGTTAAAGAGCAAGCCACGGTCGGCATTGGCGCGGGGCAAATGAGCCGCTTGGACAGCTCGCGCATTGCCGCGCGCAAAAGCATTGATGCCGCCGAAGCATGCGGCGCAGCAGCGCCTTTGGCAGAAGGCTCAGTGGTTGCCTCAGATGCTTTCTTCCCCTTTGCCGACGGTCTGTTGAGCGCGGCGGAAGCGGGGGCCACGGCGATTATCCAGCCGGGTGGTTCAATACGCGATGAGGAAGTCATTGCCGCCGCCGATGACGCCGGTCTCGCCATGCTGTTTACCGGCATGCGCCATTTCCGCCATTAGGGAATTTGCCTAGCCGCAAAAGCGGTCCGTGGTTTTTTGCCAGCCCTTTAAGGGCGGGAAAGCCTGTTTGGCATCGCGCCAGCGGGCTTCGGCTTGTGGCCGTGAAAATATTTTTTCCCGCATGGCACAAGCTTGCGCGCCGCGTTCGAGATCGACAAACAAGGCGGCAAGACCGAGCCGCGCGCCCATGCCGACCGGATCATCTGACGGCGTGCGTTGCGCCAATGATGACAGGGCACGCGCCGCTTCGAGGCCACGCTGATTGGCCTGCAAGGCGGCGGCGCGCCAGAACCAAGCCGACGGACGCCTTGGAAAACCGGCCGCCAAAGCCTCGGCATGGACAAGCGCATTGGCCGCCTCATCGCGCGCCAAATCATGCTCGATCAAAGCCTCCCAAAGCACCGCTTTGGGGCGCCCTTGCATATCGGCCAAGGTGCTGAGAAATTGATAGCGCCCGTCAAATGCCGGCTTTTTTCCGCGCACGCGCAAATGGCTTTTCCATTGGCTCAAAATAAAAGCGGCCAATTCTTCATTGTCATTTTCTAACAAAACCAAAAGCCGTTCAGCATCCGCCCTATCGACCAAATAAGCCAAAGCCTGTTTTGCAAAAGGTCTGATGTCGCCCCCCTCTTCAACAAACCCGCCCCAGCCATAACCGAAAGCCGTGCTCGGAAGCTTACCCATAAGGGCGGTTTCAAAAGCCGCACGATGGACGGCGCTGCGATTGCTGCGCGGACAGCCCGGCGGGCAGGCACTGTCGCGCCACAGTCGGTAAAGAACATAACCACCGCGCGCTGTGGGGCGCACCGCTTTGGTGCTTTCGCCGTTTTTCAAGCGCCCGCGCACGGCCTCCGCCAGAAGCCGCACCCGCATGCCGAGAAATAATTGATAGGCCGGTTGTGTCGGTCCGATACCGGTCAAATATGCATCGGCTTTTTCCCACTCAGACCGCGCCGCCGCGTGACGCGCCATCACAATGCGCGCGCGCAAATCCAGCATCTCATCAAGCGCTTCTTCCGGCGATGGCGGCGGGTCGTCCAAGGCGCGTTGCTTTTCCGCCGCTTTGGGCGGGCGTATATATTTCTCGGCCAAAGCAATGAGCGGTGCATCGCGCGCCGCATCAACTGATTTATCGACCGATAAACGGGCCAGCACAATCAGCTTATCGAGGCGCGTTGCTTCGGCCCCAGACGGCGTGGTTTTGCGCGCCGCACGCAAATGGTCAAGCGCCAAGGCCAATTCGCCCAAATTGAGCCGCGCCACGCCCATCTGATAATCGACCTGCCGCTTCACGCCTTCGGGCAAAAGCGGATAATAAGGTTTCAAATCGGGCCAGCTGGCCACCAATTGACCATATTGCCCATCGCCAAAGGCGCGGCGCATGACCCGCAATGACGGTCCGGGCGCATAATCCATCGCCTTTAACAAAAGCTGGTCGCGCGCAATCAGCGCCAAAGCGGCGCGCGCGCTGTCCCGCGAGCCGCTCAAAGCGGGCTCCAAAATGCCGATAATCTCCGACGCCGGACGCGCTTCAGCCATGGCGATGCGCGCCAGCTTGACCGCGTCATCGCCGGTTTTGCCGGTCAGGGCCAATCGGCTTTTATCGGGAGCGGCACCTTCTTTCGCTGTCTCGAATAAGGGAGCCGGTGGCTGATAGCCGGGTGCCGTGATGCGGGCATAAAAAGCATTTACCGATTTTTGGAAATCAGCATCACCGCCAATGGCCAAAGATTGACGAAGCCGCGTCAAGGTCGCCACCGCTGCCGCCAAGCGCCCAGCTTCAATTTGCGCCGTGGCCAAGCCATACATGGCGCGCTGCACCAAAATGGGATGCTTGAACTCAAATGTTAATTGCCGCATTGCGTCGCCCGCCGCACCCAGCGCCTGCTTTTTGTCTTCGGCAGAAATATGGCGCACCGCAGCGGCCAACATGCTCCAAGCTTCGGCATAAGCGGCAGCCACCCGCATGGCTTCAATATCGTTCCATAGCGGTGATGATAAAAGCGCCTCATAGTCAAACTCATTATCGCGCACATTGTCTTCGGCGCGGCGGCGCATATCGACAATATTAAGATGCAACAGCGTCGCCGCTTTAATATGCGGTGCCAATTCAAGCGGCCCTTGCGGGCCGTCATAACACGCTTCCATGGCGATGGAATAATCATCCATAGCGGCCAAATAAGGCGCATTGTTTTTCTCAAGCCCGCGCAAAATCTGTTGTGGCGGCGCCGTCAAAAGATCCGGCGGCGCGCCGCAAGCCAGCGCCGCGAAAGGCCCAAAGAGCAAGGCGAGAAAGGCAAGGTAACGCGGCATGGCTTATTCCAAATTGGCCAGAAACGGGGCCAGCTCATCGTGAAATCGGTCGTCAAAAATCAACAAGGCAAGGGTTTTCATCAATTGCCGTTCAGCCGCCAAAGTGGCCGCCGTGCCGCCGCCCAAACGGGCCAGTCTGCGAAATACCGGCATCACGCCCTGCTTGACCAAATCAACACCCGAACCGGTCGGCTTGCCGCGCCCCAAAAGGGCGCGATTGGCCTCAACGCGACTGTCCAATAAAGACAAGCGTCCGCCGCGTGACTTGAAGCGTTCGGCAATCTCCGCCGCTTCATTCATTTCGCGCGCATGCGGCGGTGCATCGCCGATAATAATAACGACGCGCTGCGCGCCACTGCGCCAGCCAATGAGATTTTCACTGTCGCGCAAGGCTTGCGTCACCGCTTCGGGATGGTCGCCGCCGCCCAAAGCGTCAATGCCGCCCATAAAAAGCCGCACCCTTTCAATGTCGAAACTGGGCTGCGAAATGCGGGTGACGAAATCAATATCATTATAATCGCGATAAGCGATAATGCCGAAACGCGCCAAGGGCACAAGCCCACGCACATAGGCCGCCAATTGTGTCATCCGCTCGCGCACCGTGCGGTGCACCCAAACCATGGAGCCGGTGGCATCAATGGCAAACACCACATCAATGCCGGTTTTTTGCAAATGCTGAATATAATCGGCAAAACTTTGCGGCACACCGGAAATCAGCCCACCACCCGACATGGCGCGTTGGGTGACGGCGGCGCTGGGCAGCGGCATGGCCGGGGCAATCGCCGCCATTTGTGCATTATCCATCATCAAATCATTGAAATCGGCCTCCAGCGGCACTTCCAAAAGCTCTGACAAATCGAGCTGCGCCTCGGCCATGCGCGGCACATCGACCGGCATATTTTGCGGCAAATCGAGATCAATATCCTCGGGCGCCGCTTCCCCCGATGAAATAACCAAACTGTCCGAGGCATCGCCGCCGCCGCGCTCACCGCCGAAAAGCAAGACAAGCACCAAGCCGACAGCAAAAATATGCGCCGCCAAAGAGGCGGCCAACAGGGCCAGCCACACGCGTCGTGGCACCGCCACAATGCGCGCGCGCATACGGCTGAACCAGCCACTTTTCTGCGTATTTTTATCCATTTCCATGGCTCAGCGTGGCCCCGCAGCCGGGCCCGTCATGAGCTCGGTTTTCAATCTTATTTCGCCGACCCCGGCGCGCGCCATAGCGCGGCGAAAGGCCAATAATTCCTTGGCATGGGCGCGGCGGTCAGCGATGAGTTCCAGAGGCAGACCTTGCGCTGCCAACCCTTTTTCTTCGACCAATTGGCTCAATTCACCCAAAGTGACGGCTTTGCTTTCCGACAGGTAAAACGCATCATCTTGCTTCAGCCAGACCGAGAGCGCCGCCCCCTGGTGCGTTGTCTCGACCGTGCTGCGCGCGACCTCCAGACCGGATGGATGATTGGTCGACGGGCGTCCGGCAATCAGAACAAATAAGATCAACAGGAAAACGACATTGATAAGCGGCAGCAAATCGATGGTTTTAATCTCGCGGCGTGTATCTTTGAGCTGCATTTCAAAAATCCGCCAAATCAATATCAAACACGTCGCGTTCCAGCGTGATGGCCTGCGCTCCGGCATGATGCAGCACATCCATAATATCGCTGACTTGCTGAATATTGGCCGTGCCGGCCGGCATCAGCACCATGGTCTGCTCCTCATTCACCGCCACCAGGCGCGCCGTTTCGCGTGACAGAAAAGCTTTATCGGCAGGCGCGCCGTTCCAACTCAGCGCCCCGTTCTCGGCCAAAGTAATCAACACAGGCGGAGCGGCACTGGTTTCGCCACCTGTGCCGCGTGGCGGCGCCAAACGGCTTTGGCCGTAAGTGACGAAATCGGAGCCGAGCAGGAAAAACAGCAGCAGCAAAAATATCATATCAATGAGCGGGGTCAGCCCCATAAACGCGGCACGGCGCTTCGGGCGGGCCAAATTCATGGCCTAGCCCTCTGCCTTGGCGCTTCGGCCTTCGGCGCGCACCACGATTTCGGTCAGCGCATCTTCCACCATATCGCGCACCCCATCGACGGCATTATTGAACACGGCGGCGAGGATTGAAAACGGTAAAGCGACGCCAAGCCCGAAAGCGGTGGTCAAAAGCGCTTCCCAAATGCCGGCCGCCAAAAGCGCCGTATCGGCGCCGCCAACCCCTTGCCCTACACCTTGAAAGGCGACAATCATGCCGAGCACTGTGCCCAAAAGGCCAAACAGGGGGGCCGAGGCGGCTATCAGTTCCAAGACCCAAATATGGCGCGATAAATGGCGCACCAAAAATTGCGCGCGCCGCGCCAGCTCTTCACGCCGTTCAATCAGGCTCAGGCGTAGCCTTTGTTGGGCATATTCCAGGTCATGACGCACCGCTTCCTGTTCACGTTCCATTTCCTCCAGGCGTAGGTAGCCAAATGCCGCCACGATGGCGGCCAGAAATAGGAGCACAGCCAACAGGGGTGCCAAGGTGGCATAGCGGTCTTGTCTCGCGGGAGCCTGGCGGCGCCACCATTGGCGCATTTTTTTGGAGGCGGGCAACTTGCCCAATCGGGACCTCAGACTTAAGGCTTGCGTCTGCATATTACAAGTGTAGAGGACCTTCCCATTGCTCCCTTTGCGATTGAAATCGAATCATTTTCGATTTCAATCGCAAAGGGAGCAATGGGAAGGTCCTCTACACTTGTAA
>RFZE01000045.1 GCA_009920875.1 Alphaproteobacteria bacterium
CATTTCACCGGTCTGGTGACACAAGTGCCGCCGCAATTTTCGGCCATTCGCAAAGACGGCCGGCGCGCCTATGATTTGGCGCGCGCCGGTGAGGTGGTCGATTTGGCGCCGCGCCAAGTGCAAATTGACGCCATCACCTTGCTCGACGTGCTCGATGAGGCGCATATGCGGCTCAAAGTGGATTGTGGCAAAGGCGTTTATATTCGCTCTTTGGCGCGCGATTTGGGCCGGTTTTTGGGCGCTTTTGCCCATGTCGGCAGCTTGCGACGCACCCGCGTCGGCGGTTTTGACGAAAAAACCGCATTAGGGCTGGAAAAGCTGACCGCTTTAGGCCATATTGCCCCCGATTTGGCGGCTCTGGATGCCTGCCTATTACCGCTCGAAACCGCGCTGGACGACATCCCGGCTTTGGCTTTGGACGATGATGCGGCATCCGGCATAAGGCAGGGGCAAGCCATGTCACCGTCCGACCCGCCTATTTCGGCAAACCCAAAAGGCGGGGCGGTGCTTCTCACCCATCAGGGCAAGGCTTTGGCCATTGCGCAATGGGATGAAAAGGACAGGCTTTTGAGGCCGCGACGGGTGTTCAATCTCTAAACCGGACCCTAAGGGCCGAAGGAGGATTGCGATGTCGATAACAGCAGAGCGCAAAGCTGCGCTGATTAAAGAATATGCCACAGGCGACGGCGACACAGGCTCACCGGAAGTGCAAGTGGCGATTTTGTCGGAACGCATTACCAATCTGACCGAACATTTTAAAACCCATGCCAAGGATAATCATTCGCGGCGCGGGCTTTTGAAGCTGGTCAGTCAGCGCCGTCGTCTTCTTGACTATGTCAAAGACCGCGATGGCGCGCGCTATCAAGATTTGATTAAGCGTTTGGGCTTGCGTCGATAATGAGAAGCCGGCGTCGCCTTATCGGCTGGGGTCGGCTTTTCGAAACATTGATTATCTCGCCTTGGGCCAGGCGGTTTTTCGGCATGGGGTCGAAAAACAAATGGACGAGAACCGGCCCGTTTCGTGTTCTCTAAGATATGCCGCAAAGCGGCTTTACATGAAGCCGCAAAGCGGCTCGCGATACCGGCATATGTAGATGTAAGGGCCGGGTCGCTGTTGAAGGATGACTTAGATGTTTGATATTACCCGTGAAGAATTTGAATGGGGCGGTCGCACGCTGACATTGGAAACCGGGCGCATTGCGCGTCAGGCTGATGGTGCCGTGCTGGCCACATATGGAGAAACCAGCGTTTTGGCAACCGTGGTTGCCGATAGAAGCCCGAAACCGGGGCTGGATTTTTTCCCACTGACCGTGAATTACCAAGAAAAAGCCTATGCCGCCGGTAAAGTGCCGGGCGGCTATTTTAAGCGCGAAGGACGCCCGAGCGAAAAAGAGACTTTGGTCTCGCGCCTGATTGACCGTCCTATCCGCCCGCTTTTTGTCAAAGGCTTTAAAAACGAAACGCAAGTGATTGCCACTGTGGTCAGCCATGACCTTGAAAATGACGCCGATATTGTCGCTTTGGTTGCCGTCTCGGCCGCTTTGACGATTTCCGGTGTGCCGTTTCAAGGGCCGATTGGCGGCGCCCGTGTTGGCTTTATCAATGGCGAATATGTGCTCAATCCGACCATTGAGCAAATGGAAGAAACATCGCTTGATTTGGTTGTCGCCGGCACGCAAGACGCTGTGCTGATGGTGGAATCGGAAGCCGATGAATTGTCGGAAGATGTGATGCTGGGCGCTGTGATGTTTGGCCATAAAGAGTTCCAGCCGGTGATTGATGCGTGTATTCGCATGGCCGAAAAAGCCGCCAAAGAGCCGCGCGACGTGCCGGAAAATGATGATAGCGAGCTGAAAGCAAAGATTGCCGGCATTGCTGAAGACGGGTTGAAAGCCGCCTATCAAGAAGCCGACAAACAAACGCGTCAGGAAAAAGTCGCCGAGCTGCGCGATGCGGTCAATGCCGAATTGGTCGCCGAAGATGCCAGCCCCGATGAGCGCATTGCCGTTTCGGGTGCGTTTAAGGGCCTGGAAAGCGATATTGTGCGTGGCGGTATTCTCGATACCGAAAAACGCATTGACGGACGCGGCCTCGCCGATGTGCGCCCGATTGTTTCGGAAGTTGGCGTATTGCCGCGCACCCATGGCTCAAGCCTGTTCACGCGCGGTGAAACGCAAGCGCTGGTGGTCGCCACTTTGGGCACGGGCGATGATGAGCAATTTGTCGATGCGCTGGAAGGCACATATCGCGAAAACTTCATGCTGCATTATAATTTCCCGCCTTACTCGGTCGGTGAAACCGGCCGTGTCGGCTTTACCGGCCGCCGCGAAATCGGTCACGGCAAGCTCGCTTGGCGGGCGCTGAAAGCCATGCTGCCGACAAAAGATGAGTTTCCTTACACATTGCGTCTGGTCTCTGAGATTACCGAAAGCAATGGTTCGTCTTCCATGGCGACCGTATGCGGTTCGTCTCTGGCCATGATGGATGCCGGTGTGCCGCTCAAAAAGCCGGTCGCCGGTATCGCCATGGGTCTGATTAAGGAAGGCGATCGTTTCGCGGTTCTGTCAGACATTTTGGGCGATGAAGACCATTTGGGTGATATGGACTTTAAAGTGGCGGGCACGCAAGATGGTGTGACCTCGCTGCAAATGGACATTAAAATCACCGGCATTACCGAAGAGATTATGCAAGTGGCGCTCGACCAAGCGAAAGGCGGGCGCACCCATATTCTCGGTGAAATGGGCAAAGCGCTGACTTCGGCACGCGATGAAATGGGTGAATATGCGCCCAAGATTGAGACCATCCAAGTGCCGCAGGATAAAATCCGCGAAGTTATCGGCACGGGCGGCAAGGTCGTGCGTGAGATTGTCGAAACCTCAGGTGCCAAAATTGATATTGGCGATGACGGTCTCATCAAAGTCGCGTCGGCTGATGCGGCGGCGATTAAATCGGCGCTCGACCAAATCAATTCCATTGTGGCCGAGCCTGAAGTCGGGGTGATTTATGACGGCACGGTCGTCAAGACGATGGATTTTGGCGCGTTTGTCAATTTCTTCGGCAAGCGCGACGGGCTGGTGCATATTTCGCAACTGGCTGACCATCGGGTGGAAAACACCACCGATATCGTCAAAGAAGGCGACAGCGTGAAGGTCAAGCTGGTCGGCTTTGACGATCGTGGCAAGGTGCGCTTGTCGATGAAAGTGGTCGACCAAGAGACGGGTGAAGACCTCGAAGGTAAGGCGGCGGAAGACGAGTAAAGCCTCTGCCACCTCAGAAATCAGAAGGGCGGGATTTACTCCCGCCCTTTTTGTTTGTGCTTTTCAAGTCGCCTTAGACGCGGCGCATCACCCCTGCCGCGCTAGACGCGGCGCATAACGAGGGTCGCATTGGTGCCGCCAAAGCCGAATGAGTTCGACATCACCGTATTGAGACCGGCATTGTCGCGCGTCTCTTGAACAATCGGCATATCGGCAAAATCGGGGTCGAGCTCTTCAATATGCGCCGAACCGGCGATGAAATCGCCCTGCATCATCAAAAGCGCGTAAATCGCTTCTTGCACGCCGGCCGCGCCCAAAGAATGACCCGACAGCGATTTGGTGGCCGAAAAGGCCGGGCAATCGGCCCCAAACACTTCGCGCAAGGCTTCGATTTCCTTAATGTCGCCGACCGGTGTTGAGGTGGCGTGCGGGTTGATGTAATCGACCGGCGCGTCCAGCCCTTTCATCGCCATTTGCATGCAGCGCACCGCGCCCTCGCCCGAGGGTTGCACCATGTCATGGCCGTCTGATGTGGCGCCATAGCCGGTCACTTCGGCATAAATTTTCGCGCCGCGTTTTTTGGCGCGCTCCATTTCTTCCAGCACCAAAACCCCGGCCCCACCGGCAATCACAAAACCGTCGCGGTTTTTGTCATAGGCGCGGCTCGCCGTCGCCGGTGTGTCATTATAATTGGCGCTCATTGCGCCCATCGCGTCAAACAAGACTGACAAAGCCCAGTCCAATTCTTCGCCGCCACCGGCAAACATCACGTCCTGCTTGCCCCATTGAATCATTTCCGCCGCATTGCCGATGCAATGAGATGAGGTGGCGCAAGCCGAGGAGATGGAATAATTAATGCCTTTAATGCCGAACGGTGTGGCAAGTGTCGCGGAATTGGTCGAGCTCATGGCTTTCGGCACGGCAAACGGGCCGACCCGTTTCGGGCTGGCATTGCGTGCCGTATCGGCCGCCGCAATCAGCGCTTTGGTCGACGGCCCGCCCGAGCCCATAATCAAGCCGGTCATCGGGTTTTGAATGGTGTCGTCTTCCAGTCCGGCATCGGCTATGGCTTGCTCCATGGCGACATAATTCCACGCCGCGCCATCGCCCATAAAGCGGCGTACACGTTTATCGACCGCTTCTTCCACATTTAAGCTCGGCTGGCCGGCCACTTGGCTGCGAAAGCCCAATTCGGCAAATTGCGGCATGGCGGAAATGCCCGATTTGCCCTCCGCCAAAGCGGTGGAGACTTCTTGCGCATTATTGCCGAGGCTCGACACAATGCCCATTCCGGTGATGGCGACGCGGCGCATGGCGGTTCTCCCGTTTACATTTGTTCGGGACGGAACAGACCGACCCGCAGGCCTTCGGCCTCATAAATCATTTTATCATCGGCATAAAGGCGTGCGTCGCCTATGCCCATAACCAGCTTACCGGCGAGCACCCGCTTCATGTCAATTTCATAACGCACCAATGTGACATCGGGCATGACTTGGCCGGTAAATTTAATCGACCCGCCCAAGGCGCGCCCGCGCCCCGGATGGCCGAGCCAGCCCAAATAAAAGCCGATGAGCTGCCACATGGCATCAAGCCCCAAACAACCCGGCATCACCGGATCGGTTTTGAAATGGCAATCGAAAAACCAAAGCCCGGGATGAATATCCAGCTCGGCCTCCATATGGCCTTTGTCAAACGCCCCGCCATCATCATAAATTTTGGTGATGCGGTCGAACATCAGCATGGGCGGGGCGGGCAGGCGCGCATTGCCGTCGCCGAAAACCTCGCCATTACCGCAGGCAATCAGTTCATCATAAGAATAAGTGTTTTGCCGTGACATGAAATCCCCCTTTGGATTGCCCCTTCATTAGCACGCTTTATGCCCGTTTGCCACATATCCCGCCATGCAAAATACTTCTCAGCCGCTGCTTGGCGCGCCCGCTCTTGACAGGGCGCAGACAGATTTGTATCTGTCAGAAGTATTTTTTGGAGCGGTTTTAAGAAAGCCCGCCCAGGACAAAAGAGATGATTGGAACGCCGCGCATGCGTTTGAGCGAAAAAACCAAAGCCCATCGAGCGGATGAATTGGCCGATAAATTGAGCACTGCCGGATTGCGCGTGACGCAAGCGCGCCTTGCTTTGGCGCATTTGCTGTTCGGGCAAGGCGACCGTCATGTCACCGCCGATGCGCTGCGCGAAGAAGCTTTGGCAGCCGGTCTCAAAATCAGCCAAGCGACGGTCTATAATACGCTCAATCAATTTCACGCGGCCGGTCTGTTGCGGCAAGTGCAAGTTGACCAAGCGCGCAGCTATTTCGATACCAATATTGACGCGCATCATCATTTTTATGTCGAAGAAGAAGCCCGCCTGATTGATATTGCCGCGCAAGAGGTTGATGTGGCGCGCCTGCCCGACAGCCCTAAAGGTTATGATGTCGACCGCGTTGAAGTGATTATCCGTCTCGATAAATCGCCCAAAGCCTAGCATCGGTGCCGACCTGCCCAATTATGGGGCGTGAGACAATTTGCCCCCAATAATTCACTTTAGAATCATTCTAACCCAATTGACTTGGGGCGTATGGCTTTTATAGTGAGCTATGGTATTCAGTGCCGCTTCATTAATAAACCCCAGGCGGCGCATAAATGAAAGAAGGGAGCCAGCACAATGGACGTTTCAAAATGCCCTGTCATGCATGGTGCGTTGACACGCAATCAAGAGACAGGAACCTCGAACCAAGACTGGTGGCCGAACCAGCTCAATCTGGGCATATTGCGCCAGCAGGATAAAAAATCGAACCCGATGGGCGATGATTTTGATTATCGCGAAGAATTCAAAAAAATCGATTATGCCGCGCTCAAGCAAGATTTGACGGCGCTGATGACCGACAGCCAAGAATGGTGGCCTGCCGATTACGGTCATTATGGCCCGTTCTTTATCCGCATGACCTGGCACGCGGCCGGCACATATCGCACCGGCGACGGGCGCGGCGGCGGTGGCACCGGCGCGCAACGTTTTGCCCCGCTCAATAGCTGGCCGGATAATGGCAATCTCGACAAGGCGCGGCGCTTGCTGTGGCCGGTCAAACAAAAATACGGCAATGCCATTAGCTGGGCTGATTTGCTGATTCTCGCCGGTAATGTCGCCATTGAAAGCATGGGCGGCAAGACCTTCGGCTTTGGCGGCGGACGCCCCGATATTTGGCATCCGGAAGAAGATATTTATTGGGGTGCGGAAGATGAATGGCTCGGCGATAATCGCTATGCCGAAACCCGTCAGTCTTTGGAAAACCCGCTGGCCGCTGTGCAAATGGGCTTGATTTACGTCAACCCGCAAGGCCCCAATGGCAATCCCGACCCGCTTTTGAGCGGTCAAGATGTGCGTGAGACTTTCGCCCGCATGGCGATGAATGATGAGGAAACCGTGGCTTTGGTCGCCGGTGGCCACACATTCGGCAAAATGCACGGCGCTGGTGATGATGCGCTGGTCGGCCCCGAGCCGGAAGGCTCGCCGATTGAAGCCCAAGGCTTCGGTTGGGCCTCGACGCATAAATCGGGCAAAGGTGTCGATACCATCACTTCAGGTTTGGAAGGCCCGTGGACGGCCAATCCGACACAATGGGATAATGGTTATTTTGACCTCTTGTTCAAATATGAATGGGAGCTGACCAAATCACCGGCCGGCGCCAATATTTGGCACCCGGTCAATGTCGATGAAGCCGATATGGCGCCGGAAGTGGACGGCTCTGATGTGAAAGTCATGCCGACCATGAACACGGCCGATATCGCCATGGTCACCGATCCAGAATATCGCAAGATTTCCGAGAAATTCCACAAAGATCCTGAAGCTTTTGCCGACGCTTTTGCGCGCGCTTGGTTCAAATTGCTGCATCGCGATATGGGCCCGAAAGTCCGTTATATGGGTCCGGAAGTGCCGGATGAAGAGCTGATTTGGCAAGATCCGGTGCCGGCCGGCAATGATGGCTATGATGTTGCTGCCGTTAAAGCGGCGATTAAGGAGAGCGGCTTGAGCATTCAAGAAATGGTCGAAACCGCTTGGGCCTCAGCGTCCACCTATCGCGGCTCGGATATGCGCGGGGGTGCCAATGGCGCGCGCATTCGCCTCGCGCCGCAGAAAAACTGGGCCGCCAATAAGCCCGAGCAGCTTGAAAAAGTGCTCGCCACATTGGAGACCATTGCGTCGGAAAACAATGCCAGCTTGTCTGATGTGATTGTTTTGGCGGGTGGTGTCGGCATTGAAATGGCCTCGGGCGCATCCGTGCCGTTTGCACCGGGGCGCGGTGATGCGTCAGAAGCGCAAACCGATGCGGACAGCTTTGCGGTGTTGGAACCGGCAGCTGACGGCTTCCGTAACTTCCAGCGCACTTCCTTTGCCGTATCGCCGGAAGAAATGCTGCTCGATAAGGCCCAGCTTTTGGGTCTGACGGCGGCTGAAATGACGGTGCTGGTCGGCGGTCTGCGCGCCCTTGGCATTTCGGCCGACGGCCATGGCGTATGGAGCGACGGTCAAACCCTCTCCAATCAGTGGTTTGTCAGCTTGCTCGATATGGACACGGCGTGGTCGCAAAAGGACGAAAACCTGTTTGAAGGCACAAGTCGCCGCACGGGCGACACGCTGGGCACGGCAACGCGGGTCGATTTGGTCTTCGGATCCAATTCGGAACTGCGCGCCATTGCCGAGGTTTATGCACAAAATGACAATGGCGATAAATTCATTGCCGATTTCATCGCCGCATGGACCAAAGTGATGAATGCCGACCGCTTTGATTTGGCGGCCTAACACAAAGTCTTGCTAAATTCAGACCCGGCGCTGCTCAGAAAGTGCCGGGTCTTTTTATGCATGGACAAAAGGGTTTTAGTCGAGCCGCTCAAATGCATAAACGCCCCATAAATTATCGCGCTGCAACCAGCCACGATAACCTTGCGCTTCTATTTCACACCATGCTTCGACGCATTCCTTGAGCCGCGCCAGTGCGCCGGATTGCAAAAGCGCGACAACACCGGCACCGGCTTCAGCTCCATTGCGCAAAGGCAGCGCATTGGCGGCTTGGCGGATAATCACATGGCGCGAGGCGCGCAAGAGGCGCGCATGCATCCAGCCCTCACTGCCCTCATGGTCGCGCACTTGCCGCCATTGGCCATATTCCGCCACCACTTCCAAAGGCAGGCCTTGACGGCGATATTGATAAAGCAACGGATAATCTTCGCCCGGCCCGCGGCGCATATTGGCTTGTTTCTCGCTTACCGCAACAAAGCGCGGCAAGGGCAGACCGCTTTCGCCCAAAACCCTGTCATCGCGGCTGTTTTGCGCTGCAATGGAATAAGGCAATAGGCTGACAATGCTGACCAAAAGCAACAGGCCGAGACCGACGCGGAAAAGCACCAAACGTTCCATTATTCTTGATACAAACTCCCACTGATTCCGGCAAGCCTTATGGCCGCCTCATTCATGTGGATGATCCATTATTGGGGTTTTGCGGATCCCAGTTGAGTTTGACGCGGCGCATGGTACCGCCAAGGCCGTCATAAATCAGCATATGTCCGGCCAGAGAATGGCCCGCACCGGTGACTTCCTTAATCGCTTCCAAGGCCATCAGACTGCCGATAATACCGCTCAGCGCGCCGACAATGCCGATGGTCGCGCAATCATCTTCTTCTTGCGGTGCTTGCGGCAAATAAGAGCGATAGCACGGCAGGGGGGTGCCGTCAGTGTCAGTGAGCCAGGGTTTGAAAGTCATGACATGGCCGTCAAAGCGCCCGACCGCGCCTGAAATGAGGGTTTTTTGCGCGTGGAAACACACATCATTCACGGCCAATCTTGTGGCAAAATTATCGCTGCCATCGATCACCAGATCATAAGGGGCGAGCAGCGCTGCGCCATTATCATTATCCAGTCTTTGCTTGTGAATATGGGTTTGAAGATGCGGGTTCAGCGCGCCAAGTGCGTCGGCTACGGTTTCGGCTTTATCTTGCCCCAGCACATTATCGGTAAACAAAATCTGCCGCTGCAAATTGGACAGGCTGACAGTGTCATCATCAATCAGCCCCAAAGTGCCGACACCGGCAGCCGCCAAATATTGCGCCACCGGATGGCCGAGACCGCCCAAACCGACCAGTGCGATGCGCGCCGCTTTCAGCTTTTGTTGACCGCCGCCGCCGATTTCCTTCAGCACAATATGGCGCTGATAGCGGGCAATCTCAGCCTCGGTCAGCACCGTCATCTTGCTTACAGCCCTTCAAACAGGGCCGTGGATAAATAACGCTCGGCAAAGCTCGGCAAAATCACGACGATATTTTTACCTGCCATATCGGTGCGCGCGCCAACTTCCAAAGCTGCCGCCATCGCCGCGCCGGTGCTGATGCCGCCGGGAATGCCCTCGACACGCGCCAATTGGCGCGCCGTTTCAAACGCCGTTTCATTGCCAATGGTCACCACCTCATCGAGATATTGCGTGTCCATATTGCCGGGCACAAAGCCCGCGCCAATGCCCTGAATTTTATGCGGGCCCGGCTCGCCGCCCGACAAAATCGGGCTGTCTTCGGGCTCCACCGCAATCATTTTCAATTCTGCCTTGCGCGGTTTCAAAACCGAGGCAATGCCGGTAAAAGTGCCGCCCGTGCCGACACCCGAGACCACCACATCGACTTTGCCCTCCATATCGTTCCAAATTTCCTCCGCCGTGGTGCGGCGGTGAATTTCCGGATTGGCGGGGTTTTCAAATTGCTGCGGCATGACCCAATTTTCATTGCCGTCGAGCAATTCTTGGGCGCGCGCAATCGCGCCTTTCATGCCTTGCTCGGCCGGTGTCAATTCCAGTTTTGCACCCAGCAAAGATAGCATTTTGCGCCGTTCCAGCGACATGCTTTCGGGCATGCACAAAACCAATTCAAGCCCGCGTGCCGCGCAGGCAAAGGCCAGCGCAATGCCGGTATTGCCCGAGGTCGGCTCGACCAAAACCGTATCGGCTTTGATTTTGCCTTGCGTTTCA
>RFZE01000046.1 GCA_009920875.1 Alphaproteobacteria bacterium
GGTCCCTTTATTTTCCGATGCAGCTTTGGCGGAAGCGCCGATTGGCGGTTTTTTGACGCGCCATGACGGCTCACGGCTGGCCTTATCGGGGCAAATCGACCGATTGGTGGAAACCGAAAGCGCCGTTTTATTGGTCGATTTCAAAACCGGCACCCCGCCGGAAAGTACAAATGGCGGCGCCTATCTGCCGCAAATGGCCGCCTATCGCGCGCTGATGCAAGCGGCCCAAAAAACCGATAGGCAAACCGACAAGCCGGTCAAATGTGCCCTCATATGGACGCAAACCGGCCGCATTGACTGGCTCGACGAAAAACGGCTTGATAAGGTTTTGGCCGATATATTGGGCGGCACGCGCCCCCTTGAGAATCAATAATGGCGCGCTTACATTAGGGGAAAGCGCTGAAGGAGAAGAAAATGAGTGTGTCGCATATTAAAGATGATGAGTTCGAGCAAGCCGTTTTGAATGCTGATGGCCCGGTTCTGGTTGATTTTTGGGCTGAATGGTGCGGCCCGTGCAAGCAAATTGCCCCCGCCTTGGATGAATTATCCGATGAATATGACGGCAAAATTTCCATCATCAAAATCAATATTGATGAAAATCCCGAAGCGCCGACCACTTATGGCGTGCGCTCCATTCCGACCATGATGATTTTCCAAGACGGTCAAGCGGCCGCTACCAAAGTCGGCGCGGCACCGAAAAGCGACATTAAAAGCTGGATTGACGAGAGCCTTTAGACCGGCTCAGCCATGATCGCGCAACACGTCTCCGGCCAGATACAGCGAGCCGGCGATGATAATCAACGCCGTCTCATCATCAATCGCTGATATAGCGGCGGCCGGATTGTCATAAGCGGCGGCCGGCAAACCGACCTCCTGCGCTGCTGCGGCCAAATCGGCGGGCGATAAAGCATTGTCATTACCGTGTATCGGCACGGCGTGAATATGCATGTGCCGATCTGAAATGCCGGCCTGTAAAGCGGCCAAATAGGCGTCATGCGCTTTACTGGCCAGCATAGCGATAATCACATGCACCGGACGCGCCTCTTGCGCCATAATCCAAGCGGCCAGCATATGCGCCGCCGCTTCATTGTGACCGCCATCGAGATAAAGCGTGGCTTCGGGCAAGCGTGCCGACAGGGCCGTCACCATTGGCCCCTTGGTCAATCTCTGCAAGCGCGCGGGCCAGCGCACGGTTTGCAAACCGGTTGCCATGGCTATTTCATCGACGCGCAAATAATCGGCGCAAGCCAGAGCCAGCGCCGCATTGTCAATCTGATGCTGCCCCGGCAAGGCCGGCAAGGGTAGGGCATGAGCCATATCACGAACGGCAAATTGCAGTGTCTGAGCCGATGCGCGCGCCGTGAAATCGCGTCCCGCCAGCTTAACCGGCACACCACGCCGCGCCGCATGCGCCAATAGAAATTCTTCCACTTGGCTTTCTTGTGCCGCCAGCATGAGCGGCACGCCCGGCTTCATAATGCCGGCTTTTTCCTCGGCAATCGACAATAGCGTATCGCCGAGAAATTCCTGATGGTCGAAACTGATCGGCGTAATGGCCGTGCATTTGGGTGTCACCACATTGGTCGCGTCCAAACGCCCGCCCAGCCCCACTTCAAGAATAAGATAATCGGCCGGATGCTCGGCAAAGGCCAGAAAGGCGGCCGCTGTCGTGACTTCAAAAAACGTAATCGGGCGGTCTTGATTGGCCGCTTCAACGCGCCCCAGCACTTCTTCCAAAAGCGGTTCGGCAATCGCTTCACCGCTCAAAATAATTCGTTCGTGAAAGCGCGTCAGATGCGGCGAGTGATAAGCATGGACGCGGTGGCCTTGCGCTTCCAATATGGCGCGCAGCATGGCCGCGGTCGAGCCTTTGCCATTGGTGCCGGCAATATGGATAATGGGGGGACATTTATCTTGCGGATGGTCAAGCGCCGCCAAGAGCCGCCACATGCGGTCGAGCGATAAATCAATCAGCCTTGGGTGCAAGGCCAAAAGGCGCTCAAGCAGAAGGTCTGAACCGCTTGCCGACACGAATGGCGCTATGCGCCGGCGCTTTCGGGGGCGCGGCCACCGGTCAGCAAATCAATGAGCCGTGCCAAAGTGGCCGGCATATCATGGCGATGCACCACCATATCGACCATGCCATGCTCGAGTAAATATTCGGCGCGCTGAAAGCCCTCAGGCAATTTTTCCTTAATCGTATCTTGAATGACGCGCGGTCCGGCAAAGCCGATAAGCGCGCCTGGTTCAGCAATATGAACATCACCCAACATGCCGTAAGAGGCGGTTACCCCGCCGGTTGTCGGATCGGTAAGCACAACAATATAGGGCAGACCGCGCTCGCGCAATTGCTGCACAATCACCGTGGTGCGCGGCATTTGCATGAGCGATAAAATACCTTCCTGCATGCGCGCACCGCCGGCTGCCGCGACCATGATAAGCGGCGCATGATGGGCGAGTGCCGCTTCACCGGCGGCAACCACCGCCTCGCCGGCGGCCATACCCAAAGAGCCGCCCATAAAGGCAAAATCTTGCACGGCGATAATGGCCCGCCGACCGCCCAAATCACCCTTGGCGACTTTCACCGCATCCTTATCGCCGCTTTTGGCGCGCGCTTCTTTTAAACGCTCGGCATATTTTTTCTGGTCTTTGAATTTCAACGGGTCATGCGCCACATCGGGCAAATCAAGCAGTTCATATTCGCCCTTATCAAACAAAGCTTGAAAGCGCGCTGTCGCCCCAATGCGCATATGATGGTCGCAGCCCGGGCACACTTTTTGAAGGTTTTCCAAATCGCGATGAAAAATCATCTCGCCGCATTTCTTGCACGCCTCCCATAAATTATCGGGCGTATCATCATGCTCGCGAAACACGCTTGGAAAGCGCGGACGGACGAAATTTTTAATCCAATTCATAGCCTGCCTCCATATTGCATCAAGACCATAGGCGAATCAGCTATTTCTTGTTTACACCCTCGGCCAGCGCGCTGGCAAGCGCCAGAACCTGTTTTACCGTATCGGCGCGGTTTTCTGCCGTTTCGGCAATCACATCAACCAAGGCCGAGCCAACGACAACGCCATCGGAACTGGCCGCCAAAGCGGCGGCTTGTTCGGGCGTGCGAATACCGAAACCGACACAGACCGGCAGTTGGGTTTGTTGTTTTATGCGCGCAATATTATCGGCCACGGCCTGTTGCTGCGGCGCGGCGGCGCCGGTAATGCCGGTAATGGAGACGTAATAGACAAAACCCGATGTATTGTTCAACACATGCGGCAGACGCTTATCATCTGTTGTCGGCGTGGCGAGGCGAATAAAATTAAGTCCGGCCTGCATGGCGGGGAGACATAATTCACCGTCTTCCTCGGCCGGCAAATCGACAATAATCAAACCGTCAACCCCAACCTGTTTGGCCTCGGCAATGAATTTATCAACGCCATAATGATAAATCGGATTGTAATAACCCATCAGCACAATCGGTGTGGTGTCATTTTCGGCGCGGAAATCAGCGACCATATTTAAAGTGCCCTGAAGCGTTTGACCGGCTGCCAAAGCGCGTTGCGACGCGGCCTGAATGGCCGGCCCATCGGCCATCGGGTCGGTAAAGGGCATGCCCAATTCAATAATATCGGCACCTGCCGCCGGCAGACCGGCAAGGATCTCGGCAGACATCTGCACATCCGGATCGCCCGCCGTGATGAAGGCAATAAAGGCCTTGCGGTTCCGGCTTTGCAAATCGGCAAATAAATCGTCAATACGGCTCATATCAAAGCGTCACATTCAAATGGTCGGCCACGGCAAACACATCCTTATCGCCGCGTCCGCACATATTCATCACCAATAAATGCTCGGGCGGCAAATCACCGGCAATTTTACCGACATGCGCCAGCGCATGGCTCGGTTCCAAAGCCGGAATAATACCTTCCAAGCGGGTGATCAATTGGAACGCTTCCAAGGCTTCCGCATCGGTGGCCGAGACATAATTGACGCGTCCCGTATCACGCAAATAAGCATGTTCTGGGCCAATGCCCGGATAATCAAGCCCGGCCGAAATGGAATGGCCTTCAATGATTTGCCCGTCATCATCTTGCAAAAGATAGGTGCGATTGCCATGCAATATGCCGGGCGCGCCGCCGGCCAATGAGGCGGCATGGTCGGGCGTATCAAGCCCGAAACCGCCGGCTTCGACACCGATAATAGTGACCTCGCGATCGTCCAAAAACGGGTGAAACAGACCCATGGCATTGGAGCCGCCACCGATACAGGCAATCAGCGTATCTGGTAAACGCCCTTCGCGCTCTTGCATTTGCTGTTTCGTTTCGCGGCCGATAATCGATTGGAAATCGCGCACCATGGCCGGATAGGGATGCGGGCCGGCCACTGTGCCGATAATGTAAAACGTGTCTTCAACATGGGTCACCCAATCGCGCAAAGCCTCATTCATGGCATCTTTCAGCGTGCCGGCACCCGAAGTGACGGGGCGAATATCAGCCCCCAAAAGCTTCATGCGAAAGACATTGGGCTTTTGCCGTTCAATATCGGTCGCGCCCATGAAAACCGTGCACGGCAGGCCGAAGCGCGCCGCCACTGTGGCCACGGCGACACCGTGTTGACCGGCCCCGGTTTCGGCAATGATGCGGGTTTTGCCCATGCGTTTGGCCAACAATATTTGCCCGAGGCAATTATTGATTTTATGGCTGCCCGTATGGTTCAACTCATCGCGCTTCAAATAAATTTTCGCGCCGCCATAATGTTCTGTCAGGCGCTCAGCAAAATAAAGCGGGCTGGGACGTCCGACATAATGGGTCTGCAAATCCTGCAATTGCGCGGCAAAGCCGTCATCTTGTTTCGCCGCCTCATAAGCCGCTTCCAAATCAAGGATGAGCGGCATCAGCGTTTCGGCAACAAAGCGCCCGCCATAAAGTCCAAACCGACCCTTATCGTCAGGCCCTTCGCGATATGAATTTTCTTGCGCCAACTCGCTACCCCAGATTTTCGCCGCGCGCCGCGGCAATAAACGCTTCCATCAATTGCTCATCTTTCTCACCTGCTGCGCTTTCGACGCCGCTGGCCGTATCGACCATGGGGGCGCCGGTCTCGGCAAGCGCTTGCGCAATATTATGCGCCGTCAAACCGCCGGCCAAAAGATAAGGCTTGGACAGGTCATACGCTTTCAAAGCGGTCCAGTCAAAGGTTTCACCCAGCCCGCCGGTCAATTGCGCCCCTTTAGGCGGTTTGGCATCAAACAAAAACCAATCGGCACAATCGTGATAATCCGCTGCGCGCGCCACACAGGCGGCGCTTTCAACCGGCAGGGCTTTAATGATGGCGGCATGCGAACGGCGTTTAATCTCAGCCACACGCGCCGGCGTTTCATTTCCGTGCAACTGTAAACGGTGCGGACTGACCGCCGCCAAGGCGCGGTCAACCGCATCATCATCAGGGTCGACCAAAAGGGCGACACGATCCATATCGGCACGGCATGCCGCAGCCAAGGCAGCGGCATTATCTTGCGTCACATAACGCGGCGATTTCTCGACGAAATTAAAGCCGACCATATCGACGCCGAGGCGGTTCATCGCTTCAATATCGCCGCGCCGCGTCACCCCGCATATTTTGACCAATGGCGCGCCCATTAATCACCATCCTGCGCCGCCAAATCGGCTTTAATCGCTTGTGCCGCCGCAGCCATATTATCGGCTTCGGTAATGGCGCGGCCAATGACCAATATATCGGCACCGGCACTTTGCGCCTGTTGCGGCGTCATCACCCGTTTCTGGTCATGGGCATCACTGCCGGCGGGGCGAATACCGGGCACAATGAGCTTGAAGTCATCGCCCATTTCGGCGCGCAGCGCATCAATCTCATGGGCTGAACACACCACCCCTTGCATGCCATTGGTGCGCGCCAATTCGGCCAGTCGCAACACCTGTTCGCGCGGCGTGCCTTTTATGCCCATAGCGTGCAAATCGCTTTCGGCCAGGCTGGTCAAAACCGTTACCGCCAGCATGGTCGGCGCAGCCAAACCGCTATCGCTTGCTTGTGCCGCCGCATCGGCCGCCGCCCGCATCATCGCTGCGCCGCCGCCGCCATGCACGTTTAACAGACGCGGCTCAAGCGGCGCCAGCGCATGCACGGCTTGCGCCACCGTATTGGGAATATCGTGCAATTTTAAATCGAGAAATATCGGCATTTGGGCGTCGGCCAATTTGCGATAGCCAATGGCCCCATGGGCATAAAAATATTCCATGCCGATTTTCAGCCCATCGACCTGCCCGCTTAATTGGCGCGCCATATTTTCTGCCTGGCCGATATCCGGCGTATCAAGGGCGCAATAAATTTCAGCTTGCATCGCTTTTTCCCGCCGCATGGCTTGTTTCACTTTCTTCACCCGATTGCGCGGCCGCCCCATCGAACGGGGCCGAGACAGCGCGCCTGGCCGGCATGTGGCCGGATATGGTCGGCTCATCGCTTTTTGGCTGCGACGCTTTTATCATGCCACGGGCGACAGGCAAAGCGCGTAGCGATTTGTTTTTGCTGAAATAACCCATCACCCAGCCGACCAAAAGACCGAATGAAAAAGCGGCAAATAGGGCGATAAAAAGCGGTATGGTGAGCGCAGTTTCAGGCGCGGCACGGGTCACGTCCAAAGGGTTGACGGCCAGCGTCACGGTCTGGCGATTGAGCACGGCGAGCGGCAGAAGAACAATCAAAGAGGCGATAAAAACCAGACGGACGGCGAGGTTTTTGGCAAGTTTAGCCGCCGATGTCAGCCATTGCCCGAGCAAGCTTACGAACCGCCATCGCGGTTCATGCGTTCGCGCAAATCTTTTCCGGTTTTGAAAAACGGCGCATGTTTTTTGGCGACGGCGACAGATTCGCCGGTGCGTGGATTGCGTCCAATACGGGCATCACGCTGTTTGACTGAAAATGTGCCAAAACCACGCAATTCAACGCGGTCGCCGCGCCCCATGGCGTCACCGATTTCATCGAGCAATTGATTGACGATGGTTTCGACATCACGCTGGTAGAGATGCGGATAAAGCTCCGCAATTTTGACGATGAGTTCAGACTTAATCATGCACATGCCTCTGAATTTGCTCGCTTAAGCTGCCACTAAGCCCGCCATGCGTCAAGCGTCTGTGTAAGAAATATGTCTGAGACAAAACCGGCCCGCCGGAGCTTTTTGTCCGACAGGCCGGTTGGATTTTATAGCGACGGCCATGCGCCGAAAGCCGACATTTATTTATCGTCGCCTGCTTCCCCTTCTTCGGTGGCTTCTTCAGCCGCTTCTTCGGCCACTGCTTCAGCCACTTCTTCGGCCGCTTCTTCAACCACTTCTTCAGCCGGTGCTTCATCGCGGTTCAAGGCAGCGCCGAGAATATCGCCCAGCGATGCGCCACTATCGGAAGAGCCATATTGTTCGACGGCTTCTTTCTCTTCGGCGATTTCCAAGGCTTTGATAGACAGGCCGACACGGCGGTCGCGCTTGTCGAGATTGGTCACCATGGCATCCAATTTATCGCCAATATGGAAACGCTCAGGACGTTGGTCTTGGCGGTCGCGCGACAAATCGGAACGACGGATAAAGGCCGTGACATCGCCATCGCTGACGGAAACTTCCAAGCCACCATCGGTCACTGCGTTCACTTCACATGTCACCGTGTCACCGCGGCGCAAATTGGCAACGCTCTCAAACGGATCGCCATCAAGCTGTTTAATACCAAGGCTGACACGCTCTTTTTCCTGATCGACATCGAGCACCAAAGCTTCCACGCTTTGACCCTTATTATATTGTGCCAAAGCTTCATCACCTGAAGCATTCCAGTCGAGATCGGAAATATGCACCATGCCGTCAATATCATTATCAAGACCGACAAACAGACCGAACTCGGTGATGTTTTTAATCTCGCCTTCAACTTTCGTGCCGACCGGAAATTTCGATGAGAAATCTTCCCATGGATTTTCTATGCATTGTTTCAGGCCAAGCGAAATACGACGCTTCTCGGCATCGACCTCAAGCACCATGACTTCGACTTCTTGGCTGGTTGAGACGATTTTGCCCGGATGCACGTTTTTCTTCACCCAGCTCATTTCAGAAACATGAACAAGGCCTTCAATGCCGTTATCCAATTCAACAAATGCGCCATAATCGGTAATATTGGTTACCCGGCCGGTCACTTTGCTATTGAGCTCAAATTTGGACGCTGCTTCATCCCATGGGTCAGCTTCCAACTGCTTCATGCCCAAGCTGATACGCTGGGTTTCAGCATTGATTTTTACCACTTGCACACGCACCGTCTCGCCGACGGTCAAAACCTCTGACGGATGATTAACGCGCCGCCACGCAATATCGGTGACGTGCAACAGACCGTCGACACCGCCCAAATCAACAAAGGCACCGTAATCAGTGATGTTTTTCACCACCCCGTCCACTTGCTGGCCTTCCAGCAAATTGGAAACGATTTCATTGCGTGCTTCGGCCCGTGTTTCTTCCATAATGGCACGACGCGAGACGACAATATTGCCGCGGCGGCGGTCCATTTTCAAAATTTGGAAAGGCTGCGGCGTGTTCATTAATGGGGTGATGTCGCGCACCGGACGAATATCCACTTGGCTGCCCGGCAAAAATGCCGTTGCGCCGTCCAAATCGACGGTGAAGCCGCCTTTGACACGGCCGAAAATAACCCCTTCGACGCGCTCATCGGCTTCAAAGTTTTTCTCCAGCTTGACCCAACTTTCCTCGCGGCGTGCCTTATCGCGCGACAGAACAGCTTCGCCCATAGCATTCTCAATACGGTCGACAAAAACCTCGACCTCATCGCCCACGCCAATCTCGGCAGGCTGGCCGGCCATGGAAAATTCACGCAAAGGCACACGGCCTTCGGTTTTCAGGCCAACATCGACAATCGCCAAATCATTTTCAATGGCGGTGACGCGGCCGCGCACAACCGTGCCCTCAATCGGCGCATCGGCGGCAAAGCTTTCTTCCAAAAGCGCGGCGAAATCATCAGTGCTCGGGTTCATACCCATTTCAGTATTTTGGTCAGACACTTTTGTGTCTCCTTGATTATGCCAAACCCGGCGCTTTTCGTGCGCCTGACGGGTCGGACGTCCCACATCAGCACACGCGCCAAACGCGGCACCTCAGCGGGCATTGGTTTTGATAATGTCCGCCCCATTCACGGGACGCGGGGTTTTGGATTTCGGGCTAAAGGTTGATTTTTGGGTCAACCAGCGCCAGAGCCGCTGCGAACGCCTCTTCTATAGACAAATCAGACGTATCAAGCAAGGGCGCATCATCAGCTTGTTTCATCGGCGCGGTTTGGCGGTTTTCATCGCGCGCATCGCGGGCGCGAATATCGGCCAAAACGGATTCAAAACCTAATGACGCATCGCTCACGCGCAATTCGGCAAATCGGCGCTCAGCGCGGATTTCGGCACGCGCCGTGATGAATAATTTGGCCGCTGCATCGGGGCACACCACTGTGCCAATATCGCGGCCGTCAAGCACCGCGCCGGCTTTATCGCCGGGCGGCATGGCAGCAAATTGGCGTTGCGCCGCCAAAATCGCGGCGCGCACCGGCGCCATCGCAGCGACCACAGAAGCCGCAAGCCCGGTTTCGGCGCGGCGCAAATTGGCGGCAAAATCGCCTTCTTCAAGCCGCGCCATATTGAGGTTTTCAGCCGCCTTAACGGCATCTTCTTCGCGCTCAATCGCACCGCCCGCCTCAGTGGTGCTGAGCGCGACAGCGCGGTAAAGCGCGCCGGTATCGAGATAGGCAAAATCATAATGCGCCGCCAAACGCCGC
>RFZE01000047.1 GCA_009920875.1 Alphaproteobacteria bacterium
TCGCGATCCAGTGCTCCCGGGCGCCGCGGAAGCGGATGGCTTGGATGGCGCTCTGGCGTCTAAGACGTTTTTACGTATCAAAGACCTCGGCCGCAAGTCGCGCGCCATTGGTCTGCGTTTGCGCGTTGGCGACATTGTTGTGGCGCTTGACGCCAAACAAGTCGGTGATGATGAAGGCGGCGCGCGCTGGGAAATCTTTACCCATGGCGGCCGTGAAGCGACAGGCATTGAAGCCATCGGTTTTGCCAAAGATATGGCGGCGCGCGGGGCCGGTGAAATTTTGCTCACCTCCATGGACCGCGACGGCACAAAATCAGGCTTTGACATAGCGCTGACGCGCGCCATTGCCGATGCGGTCACCGTGCCGGTGATTGCCTCGGGTGGGGTCGGCACATTGGAGCATTTGGTCGAAGGCGTGCGCGACGGCCATGCCAGCGCCGTCTTGGCCGCGTCGATCTTTCATTTCGGCACGCATAGTATTGGCGATGCACGCGCTGCTCTCGCCGCTGCCGGCCTGCCGGTGCGTGGGCGGGCGGGGTCAGACTATGTTTGAACGTGCCACAAAAAACCGCTAACAAGGCAAATGGGGAGCGACGGAGACGGGCTGATGGATGAGCTGGCTTTTTTGAACGAATTATTTGCCGAGATTGAAGCGCGCCGCGCGGCGGCGCCCGATACCAGCTATTCGGCGCAATTGCTGGCCGATTTGCCGCGCGCCGCCAATAAGCTGGGCGAAGAGGCGGTCGAGACGGTGACCGCGGCGCTGACCGGCAATGATGAGGCGCTATTGGCCGAAAGCGCCGATTTGATTTATCACTGGCTGGTGGTGTTGGCGGCACGCGGCCTGACGCCCAAGCAAGTGGTCGAGGTGTTAAAGGCCCGTGCCGGCACGTCAGGGCTGGTCGAAAAGGCCGCGCGCGGAAAATAAGACTTATGCTGGACAATGAATTTTCACCCTATCGGGCCTTTAGCGCTGATGAATGGGGTAATTTGCGCCAAGGCGCAGAAATGACGCTGACCGAGGCCGAGTTGGAAAGCTTGCGCGGCCTTGGCGAGACCATTTCACTGGCCGAAGCGGAGGAAATTTATCTGCCGCTGTCGCGGCTTTTGAGCCTTTATGTTGAGGCCACGCAAACCCTTTATGGCGCGACCAATGAATTTCTCGGGCGCGAAACCAAAGTGCCCTTCATTATCGGTGTGGCCGGTTCCGTGGCCGTCGGCAAATCCACAACCTCGCGTATTTTGCGCGAAATGCTGGCGCGCTGGCCGTCGCATCCGACGGTTGAGCTGATTACCACGGACGGGTTTTTGTTTCCCAATCAGGTTTTGCAAGAGCGCGGTCTGATGGAACGCAAAGGCTTTCCCGAAAGCTTTGATTTAAGGCGCTTGCGGGGCTTTTTGGCCGATATTAAATCGGGCCGCACGGCGGCTGAGGCACCGGTTTACAGCCATATTGCCTATGATATTTTGCCGGAAGAAAAAATCCGCATCTCGCGCCCCGATATTTTAATCGTCGAAGGGCTGAATGTGCTGCAGCCGGCAGTTTTGGCCAAAGAGGGCACGGAAATTCCTTTTGTTTCCGATTATTTCGATTTCTCGATTTATATTGATGCCGAAGCCGAGATTGTGCAGCGCTGGTATGTCGAGCGCTTTATGGGGCTGCGCCAAACCGCCTTTCGCGCGCCCGGCGCTTATTTTGAACGCTATGCAGAGCTTGACGATGAAGCAGCGGAAGCGACGGCGATTGATATTTGGACGCGCATTAATTTGAAGAATTTGAACGAGAATATTTTGCCGACGCGGGCGCGCGCCGATTTGATTTTGCACAAAGGCGCTGACCATCGCATTGACCGCGTCTTGCTGCGCAAAATTTAACGCCTTTTAATCCAGCGGCGGGCGCGGCCCGATATGGCGAATGACGGCACTGGCCGCATCGATACCCATTTGGGCGGCGGCCTCCATTGCTTTGCCCTGATGCAGGCCGGCCAAAAAACCGGCGGCGAATTGGTCGCCCGCGCCGGTCAAATCGACAATGTCTTCCGCCGCTAATTTTTGCGCCGGCACATGGGCGCGCGCGCTATTGTCAAATAAATGTGCGCCGTCAGCACCAAAAGTCACCGCCGCCAAAACATCGCAATCGGCCAATTTTGTCGCAATTTCATCGGGCCGTTGCGTGCCCAGCAGCGCGCCTATTTCCGCTTCATTGGCCAGCAAAATATCAATATCGCCCAAAAGTGCCATAAAGGCATCATGATGGCGCGTCACGCACAGACCATCGGCCAGCGAGAAAGCCAGCTTGCCGCCCTGACCGCGCACCTGCTTGGCTGCCGCCAGAAAAGCGGCGCGCGCGCTCGGGCTGTCCCATAAATAGCCCTCGCCAAACAATAGGCCGGTATCGGCCAAAAGCGCCGCGTCCAAATCATCAACCGCTGTGGTCACGGATGCGCCCAAAACCGTATGCATGGTGCGTTCGGCATCGGGGGTAATGAGCACCAGACAATGGCCGGTCGGTGCCGTGTCCATTGGCGAAGCGGGAAACCGCACATGGCCTTTGGCAAAAGCATCAGCAAAGACGCGGCCCAAATCATCATTGCCGATTTTGCCGATAAAGCCGGTCGCCATGCCAAGCGCCGCCATGCCGGCAATCGAATTGGCAATCGAGCCGCCGGGCCGGTGCGTATCGACGCTGACTTTTTCCTGTAGGGCGGTCGATTGCGCCGCATCAATGAGGGACATGGAGGCTTTCGGGCTACCCAAGGCGGTCAATTCGTCTTCGCTGACGGCGGCAAATAAATCGACCAAAGCGGCCCCCATGCCGGTGATGAGGCCGTTTTCGGGTTTTGCGGTCGCGCTGGTTTGGCTCATATCATATCCTTTATTTTCTCTTTATCCTTAAAGCGGCAATAATCATATACCGGACAAATATGGCATTTCGGCTTGCGCGCCAAGCAGACATAGCGGCCATGCAAAATCAGCCAATGATGGGCGTGCATGCGGAACGGTTCGGGCACTTTTTTGTCGAGCTTTTTCTCAACCGCCAAAACATCCTTGCCGGGTGCCAAGCCGCTGCGATTGGACAAGCGGAAGACATGCGTATCGACGGCAAAAGTGGCAATGCCGAAAGCTTCATTCATCACCACATTGGCGGTTTTGCGCCCGACCCCGGGCAACGCCAATAATTCATCCATGGTTTCGGGCACTTTGCCGTCATATTGCGCGAGCAATTTTTGCGACAGCAAAAACACGTTTTTCGCCTTATTGCGATAAAGCCCGATGGTTTTGACCGCATCGCGGATTTTCGCCTCGCCCAGCGCCACCATTTTTTCGGCGCTATCGGCTTTTTCAAACAAGCCCTTGGTCGCCCGATTGACGCCAATATCGGTCGCCTGGGCCGATAAAACAACGGCGACCAAAAGGGTGAAGTGGTTTTTATAAGCCAGCTCGGTGCGCGGCGCCGGATCGGTCTCGGCCAATTTGGCAAAAAACGCAGCAATATGGTCAGCGGGCATTTGGCGCGAGCGGGTCATGGCATTGTCATAAACCAGCGCGCCGCCCGCGACAATCCTTCCCTTTTGTTTCGTCCGCCGCCGCCCTAAGTAAAAGGGCATGGAAAAACCGACACTCTTGCCGGATGATTTTGACCTTGTGCTGCGCCCCAATATGTCGCTGTCACGGCGCGGCTTTTTTTGGCTTATGGTTTTCTTCACCGCCATATCGGTGATTGTCGGCGGCTATTTCTGGTCGCTCGGCGCTTGGCCGGTCTTCGGCTTTTTCGGACTTGATGTGGCGCTCCTCTATGGCGCGTTTCGGCTCAATTATCGTTATGGCAAGCGCTATGAAACCTTAAGCATGGCCGATGAAAAACTGGTGTTCAGCCAGGTCACCGCTTTGGGCGCGGCGCGGCAATGGGAGTTTGACCCTTATTGGGTGCGCGTCACCTTGGAGCGTTTCGGCGCGCATGGCGAAGATATTGGCGCGCTGATTTTATCGAGCCATGGCAAATATGTTTCGGTCGGGGCGTTTTTGGCACCGGAAGAGCGCGAAAGCCTGGCCGGCAGCCTGCAGGCGACATTGGGCGGCTGGCGCAATCGATTGGCCGCACATCCCGCTTCAGCCTGAGGTTTGGCGCTAAATTTGGCGGGCTAGCGCGATAAAATGGTCTTGTCTTGCACCGCCCCGTCAGCGTCCATTTGGTAAATGTAAGGCACGCCAGTATCAATATTGACGTCAAGAATTTCGGCGCTGCTCAGCCCCTCAAGGCGCATCACCAAAGATCGCAAGCTATTGCCATGGGCCGCGATGAGAATATTTTTGCCGGTTTTGACATGCGGTAAAATATCACTGTCATAATAGGGCAAAACACGTGCACCCGTATCTTTCAGGCTTTCCCCGCCGGGCGGCGGCGTGTCGTAAGAGCGGCGCCAAATATGCACTTGTTCATCGCCCCATTTTTTGCGCGCATCATCTTTATTAAGGCCGGCCAAATCGCCATAATCACGCTCATTAAGCGCTTGGTTTTGCGTCGTCGGCAAATCGCTTTGGCCTTGCTCGGCCAATAAAAGCGTCAGGGTTTTTTGCGCCCTCTGCAAATCGGATGTGAAAGCGAGATCAAAAACCAGCCCCTGCTGTTTCAGCGCCTGCCCGGCCGCTTTGGCCTCATCAATTCCTTGTGCCGTCAAATCGGGATCACGCCAGCCGGTAAACAGATTTTTTTCATTCCATTCACTTTGACCGTGACGCACCAGCACCAAATGGCTCATCTCATTTTCCTTATCTGTTTTCGTTTAACGACGGTTCGGTTTACAACCCCAAAACCTGCTGCATGGAATACAGCCCTTCTGATTGGTCTTGCGCCCAAAGCGCCGCTTTCAGCGCGCCGCGGGCAAATATATCGCGGTCTTCGGCGCGATGGGCCAAGCGTATTTGCTCATTTTCACCGGCCAATATCACCTCATGATCGCCGACCACTGAGCCGCCGCGCAGGGCGGCAAAACCGATGGCCCCGGCCGCGCGCGGTGCGCCAATGCCGTCGCGCCCGCTTTCTTTTGCATCGTCCAAATCAACGCCACGGCCCTGCGCCGCCGCCGCACCCAAAAGCAAAGCCGTGCCCGACGGCGCATCGACCTTGTGGCGGTGGTGCATATCGACAATTTCAATATCCCATGCATCGCCCAATTGGGCTGCCGCTTGGCGCACCAAGCCGGCCAGCATATTGACGCCGAGGCTCATATTGCCCGATTTGACAATGCGCGCATGGCGCGCCGCCGCGGCGATTTGCGCTTCTTGGTCAGCGTCAAAGCCGGTCGTGCCGATAATATGGACAAGACGCGCTTGGGCCGCCAATGCGGCCAGCTCAACACTGGCGGCGGGTGTGGTGAAGTCAATCACCCCATCGGCTTGGCTCATTAATGTCAGCGCATCATCGCTGGCGCTCAGGCCAAGCTTTTCGCCGCCGGCCAGCACGCCCAAATCTTCGCCCAGCGCAGCGCTGTCGGCGGTCTCCAATCCGCCGGCCAGCGTGACCCCGTCTTGTTCGTCAATCAGCTTTATCAGCGTCCGGCCCATGCGACCGGCGCAGCCATTTACAATCAATCTCATAAGCCATCTATAGCAGGGTTTGCGCCGCTGCTCTATTGCTTTGCATTAGCTTTTTTGGCGCGCGCATTAAACTCGGCCATGTCGGGATAATTGCCGCCATCAAGGCTTTCGGCAAAAGCTTCAAACAGCTTTCCCTGCTCGCGCGTCAAACCGGTCGGTGTTTCCACCTCAATCTGCACATATAGATCGCCAAATTTACGCGCCCGCAGGACCGGCATGCCCTTGCCGCGCAGGCGAAATTGTTGACCCGAACGCGCGCCGGCCGGTATTGACAGTTTGACGGTTTTGCCTGCCATAACCGGCACATTGACCGAGCCGCCGCGCACCGCAATATCAAACGACACCGGCATGGCGCAAAAAAGATCGGCCCCGTCGCGCCGCAATATGCCGTGCGGGGCGATATTGACGAAAACATATAAATCACCATAGGCCGCACCATTGGGGCCGGCATTGCCTTCGCCCGAAAGGCGAATGCGCGTGCCGTCTTCGACGCCGGCCGGAATGGCAACCGACAGATTTCGGCTTTCGCGGGTCTGGCCGCCGCCGCGACAATCGCCGCACGGATCGGCAATAATTTGGCCGCTGCCCTGACAGCCATGACAGGGGCGCTCAATGGTAAAGAACCCTTGCTGCGCACGCACTTTACCATGGCCCTGACAGGTCGGGCAGGTGCTTGGCTGGCTCCCCGGCTTGGCGCCTGAGCCATTGCACGCCCCGCAGGCTGCGGCGCGCGTCAAATGCACCTGGCGCTCTGTGCCGTCATAGGCTTCTTGCAGGGTGATATCGACCTCAGTGCGCAAATCATCCCCGCGGCGCGCTTGTCTTTGGCCGCCGCGACCGGCGCGACCGGCACCGCCGAAAAACTCTTCGAAAATATCACCAATATCGCCAAAGCCGGAAAACCCACCGGCCCCACCAAAGCCGCCTTGGCCACCAAAGCCGCCGCCTTGCTCAAAGGCGGCATGGCCAAACTGGTCATAAGCGGCGCGTGACTGGTCGTCTTTCAGCACTTCATAGGCCTCTGAGACATCTTTGAATTTCTGCTCGGCAGCCGCATCGCCCGGATTGACGTCGGGGTGGTATTTTTTGGCCAATTTGCGATAGGCCGATTTCAGCTCAGCCGCGCTGGCCGAACGGTCTACCCCCAATTGGTCATAATAATCGGCCTTGGCCATGCCGCCCCCTTTTGGCAGATTGTGCCTGCCCGTTAAGAGGCTTTCTGGTCGTTATCGGCCTCGGTCGCATCGGCCGCGGCGTCTTCTTCGGGCACTTCCTCAAATTCAGCGTCGACCACATTAGGGTCATTATCGTCGCGCGCGCCATCGGCGGCGGCATCATTGGCAGCGGCTTCGGCTTGTTGCGCTTGATAGACGGCTTCGCCGATTTTCATTGCCGCTTGGCTCAAGGCTTGCGCTTTTTCATTAATCGCGTCCATATCCTCGCCTTCCAGCGCGGTTTTCAATTCGCCCATAGCCGCCTCGGCGGCTTCCTTATCGGCCGCGTCAATCTTATCTTCATTTTCAGCTATCGATTTTTCTGTTGCGTGAATCAGCGCTTCGGCATTATTGCGCGCCTCTACCTGTTCGCGGCGCTCTTTATCGGCCGTGGCATTGGCTTCGGCATCTTTCACCATTTGCTCAATATCATCATCGGACAGGCCGCCCGAAGCTTCGATGCGAATGGCCTGCTCCTTGCCGGTCGCTTTATCGGCCGCCGACACATTGACCAGACCATTGGCGTCAATATCGAAAGTCACTTCGATTTGCGGCACACCGCGCGGTGCCGGCGGAATGCCTTCCAAATTAAACTGCCCCAAATGTTTATTGTCGGCCGCCATTTCGCGCTCACCTTGGCACACTGAAATGGTAACGGCGGATTGATTGTCATCGGCGGTTGAGAACACTTGGCTCTTTTTGGTTGGGATCGTCGTATTGCGATCAATCAGACGGGTGAAGACGCCGCCTAAGGTTTCAATCCCCAAAGAAAGCGGTGTTACGTCCAAAAGCAGCACGTCCTTAACGTCGCCCTGCAACACGCCGGCCTGAATGGCGGCACCCATGGCCACCACCTCATCGGGGTTGACGCTCATATTCGGTTCTTTGCCGAAGACGTCTTTGACGAATTCGCGAATGCGCGGCATGCGGGTTTGCCCGCCGACCAGCACCACTTCATCAATATCTGACAATGAGACGCCGGCATCTTTCATCGCCGCCTCGCATGGGGTGCGGGTGCGTTGCACAAGGTTTTCCACCAAGCCCTCAAAAGCCGCTTTGGTCAGTTTCAAATTCAAATGTTTCGGGCCCGACGCATCGGCGGTGATAAAGGGCAAGTTAATTTCGGTTTGCGTGGCTGATGAAAGCTCGATTTTGGCTTTTTCTGCGGCCTCTTTCAGGCGCTGCAAAGCCAGCTTATCGCCGCGCAAATCAATGCCGTTTTCTTTCTCAAACTGTTCGGCCAAATGTTCAACCAAGGCCATGTCGAAATCTTCACCGCCAAGGAAGGTGTCACCATTGGTCGATTTCACTTCAAACACGCCATCGCCGATTTCGAGCACGGAGACATCAAATGTGCCGCCGCCCAAATCATAAACGGCAATGGTTTGCCCGTCATTTTTGTCCAAGCCATAAGCCAAAGAAGCGGCGGTCGGTTCATTGATGATACGCAAAACTTCAAGACCGGCAATTTTGCCGGCATCTTTGGTTGCCTGACGCTGCGCATCATTGAAATAGGCAGGCACGGTAATCACCGCTTGGGTCACGCTTTCGCCCAAATAATCCTCTGCCGTCTCTTTCATTTTCTGCAAAATAAAAGCCGATATTTGCGACGGCGAGTATTTTTCGCCGGCCGCCTCGACCCAAGCATCGCCGCCATCAGAGGCAATAATCTCAAACGGCACCATTTCCTTGTCTTTTTGGGTCGCCGGATCGTCAAAACGACGGCCGATAAGGCGCTTAATGGCAAACAGCGTGTTCAGCGGATTGGTCACGGCTTGGCGTTTGGCGGGCTGCCCGGTCAAGCGTTCGCCCTCTTCCGTAAAGCCGACCATGGAAGGCGTGGTGCGCGCGCCTTCGGCATTTTCAATCACCCGTGCGCTGGCCCCGTCCATGACGGCGACACAGCTATTGGTGGTGCCCAAATCAATCCCGATAACTTTGCCCATAATATTACTCCTTAGACGCGCCCGACATTGTCAAACCATGTCAAAGTCAAACCATGTCAAATGCGCGCTTTTGCTTATCTGTCGCTCATATAGGGAGGCCGAGACGCGGCTGCAAGCCCCCTTTTGGCGTTTTCGTCAAACTCTTTTGTGGTGGTTTTCGTCAGTCTTTGGCAATGCCGACCTTGGCCGGACGCAATAGGCGCTCTTCCATCATATAGCCGGCTTCGACAATTTCGATAATCGTGCCGCTCACTTGGCCGGTGCCCGGCGCTTCAAACATGGCTTCATGCAAATTGGGGTCAAATTTCTCCCCCATGGGGGTCAGCGCGGTCACTTTATGGCGCGCCAGCGCGGCCAGTAAGTCGCGCTCGGTCGCCGCAACGCCCTCTAAAAGGCTGCGCGTCGCGTCAGGCATATCATCGCCCAATTCCTGCATCACTTTGAGCGCGCGCTGCAAATTATCAACCACGCCCAACATATCGCGGGCAAAGCTCATGGCTCCGAATTTCAAGGCTTCGCTGCGGTCGCGCGCGGCGCGTTTGCGGGTGTTTTCCAATTCCGCCAGGCTGCGCAAAAGCTGGTCATTAACATCGGCCAGCCGCTCTTCGGCCGTCGGCGCGCTGTCTTCCGTTGCCGCTTCCGCTGCGTCGTCGCGTGGCTCTTTTGCGGCAGACTCGGCCGTTTCGGCCTCGCCATTGGCTTCGTCTTCGCGGCTGGTTTCGGCGGCGGCATTGGTTTCGGCGGCGTCATTGGCAGGCGGCGCGTCTTTTACCGCATCATTTTGTGGTTTTTCGTCTTCACTCATTGTCTTCTCTTAACGGCTTCCCTTATCGGCTTTTGCGCACTTTGCAGTGAGGCTTAGTTAGGGTGCATGGGCGATAAAATCAAGCCTCCTTCTGGGCCGATAATAAAGTGCTGACCAGCTTTGCCGTGTGGTCAACCATCGGCACGAGCCGCGCATAATCGGTGCGCGTCGGGGCAATCACCCCCACCACACCGACCAAGGAGCGGCTGTCATCTTG
>RFZE01000048.1 GCA_009920875.1 Alphaproteobacteria bacterium
AGCGGCACTTGCGCACCGGCCGGAACATTCATTTCTGAACGCACAGAGCGGATTTCACCGATTGCCGCAATCAACCAGCTTACCTCGGCATCCGCCGCTTCATTGATAAGGCTTTCGGGCAAGTTCGGCCAAACATCGAGCATCAGATGATTGTCGCGCTGTGCGGTTTTGGCCCAAACTTCTTCGGTGACGAAAGGCATGAACGGATGCAGCAAGTGCAGTGCTTGGTCCATCGCCCATTTCGTGGCGGCTTGCACCTCGGCTTTCGCAGTAGCATCGTCACCTTGCAAGACAGGCTTGGCCAGTTCGACATACCAGTCGCAAAAGCTGTTCCAGATAAATTGATAAACGCCGTTAGACGCATCGTTAAAGCGATAGGCTTCCAAAGCGGCGGTGACGGCGTTTTGCGCACGCACCACTTCGCCGACCAGCCATTGCGTGAGCGGCAATGAGGCTTTGGCGGGGTCGAAACCACCCGCCTCAAAACAATCATTCATCTCGCAAAAGCGCGCCGCATTCCACAGCTTGGTGGCGAAATTGCGATAACCTTCAACACGGCTTTCGGCCAGCTTGATGTCGCGCCCCATCGCCGCCATGGCCGATAAGGTGAAGCGCAGCGCATCGGCACCGTATTTGTCCATAATCTCAAGCGGGTCAACCACATTGCCCTTGGACTTGGACATTTTCTGACCCTTTTCGTCACGCACCAGCGCATGCACATAGACGGTGTGGAACGGCACTTCATCTTTGAAATGCAGACCACTCATCATCATGCGGGCAACCCAGAAAAAGATGATGTCAAAGCCGGTAACCAGCACATCGGTTTTATAATGGCGCGCCAATTCAGGCGTCTCATCCGGCCAGCCAAGCGTTGAGAACGGCCACAGCGCAGAAGAAAACCAAGTATCGAGCACATCTTCATCGCGCGTCAGAGCCACGCCCTCGCCTGCTTGCGCTTGCGCCGCTTCTTCGCTTTCGGCGACAAACACATTGCCGTCTTCGTCATACCAAGCGGGGATTTGATGCCCCCACCAAAGCTGGCGCGAAATGCACCAGGGCTGGATATTGTTCATCCACTCAAAATAGGTTTTGTCCCAATTGGGCGGTACGAATTTGGTCGCGCCCGACTTCACCGCTTCAATGGCGGGTTTCGCCATGGTCTCGGCATCGACATACCATTGGTCGGTCAGCCACGGCTCAATCACCTGATTGGAGCGGTCGCCATAAGGCACCATATGCGTGTCCGGTTCGATTTTATCGACCAGCCCCAGCCCTTCCAGAGTCGTGACAATTTTCTTGCGCGCTTCATAGCGGTCAAGGCCATGCCAGTCATCTTTACCGTCCATCGTGTCAAAGGCTTCATCAGACAAATCGACAGCGGCGTGTTGGTCGAGCATATTTATCGCGGCCAGCCCGCAGCGCTTGCCGACTTCAAAGTCATTAAAGTCATGCGCCGGTGTAATTTTCACCGCACCCGAACCTTTTTCAGGGTCGGCATATTCATCGGCAACAATCGGGATAAGCCGCCCGACAATCGGCAGCACAACATTTTTGCCGATTAAATCCTTGTAGCGCTCATCGTCAGGATGCACGGCAACGCCGGTATCGCCCAGCATGGTTTCAGGCCGCGTGGTGGCGACGGTAATATGCCCACTGCCATCTTCCAGCGGATAATTGAAATGCCAGAGATGCGAATTGGTTTCACGCTGCTCAACTTCGAGTTCGGAGATTGCCGTCAACAGGCCCGGGTCCCAATTAACGAGGCGTTTGTCTTTGTAAATCAGTCCCTGCTCATACAGCGTCACGAATACTTTAAGTACGGCTTTGGACAGCCCCTCATCCATGGTGAAGCGCTCGCGGCTCCAATCACAGCTTGCACCAAGGCGGCGCAGCTGGCGGGTGATGGTCGAACCGCTTTCTTCTTTCCATTGCCAGACGCGCTCTAAAAACTTCT
Source organism: Alphaproteobacteria bacterium (assembly GCA_009920875.1). Taxonomy (GTDB): domain Bacteria; phylum Pseudomonadota; class Alphaproteobacteria; order RS24; family RS24; genus UBA8337. Next base: position 1,955 of record RFZE01000048.1, read on the forward strand.
CGCGGCCCATTTCGCGGCGGCTTTCATTGCCCTGCTCGGCCAATTGCCGCTCGACCACCATTTGTGTCGCAATGCCGGCATGGTCGGTGCCCGGCTGCCAAAGCACATCGCGTCCGCGCATCCGTTCAAAGCGGCACAATATATCTTGCAGCGTATTGTTCAGCGCATGGCCCATATGCAAGCTGCCTGTCACATTGGGCGGCGGAATGACAATGGTGTAAGGCTCGGCTTCGGGCACGCGACCGGCTTTGAAACAACCTTCGCTTTCCCACGCCTCGTAAAGGCGGGTTTCGATTGCCGTCGGATCAAAAGTTTTATCGAGTTTGCTACTGTCAGCCATCATCAATCACGTGCACTACCTGCCCGTGAGTTACACCAAGCCGTTGCTTACATCAAGTCGCTGGCGCGGTTTCGGGGGTGGCTTCTTCCGTGCTTTCATTGCGCGCAACCGCCAGTTGCACCAGCCCTTGAATTTCTTCGCGCATCAGCCGCTCAACCAATGGCGGTAAATTACGATCCAACCAGTCCTGCAATAGCGGGTCGAGCCTTTCCAATATCAAGGCCTCCCACACTGTCGGCGGTTTTTCCTCGCCGCCGGTCAGCCGGTCAAGCGCGGCAAAAATGCGTTCGCGCGCTTCTTTAGAGAATGTGCCGGTTCCCGCTTCGCCGGTCAGCATTTCTTCATCAGCCGACATAATGCGCCGAATGGCACCAATAATTTCGTCCGTATTATCGCCCTCGGCGAGTGTTGCTTCGTCCATAACCGTCTCCGTTAATAAAACGCCAACAACCATCGGGCTAACAACCCAATTACTTTTCTTTAGAAATATCCGCCGCTTGGATACGCAAACGTTTTGCCGTGAGGCGTCCCGTTGTCGCTACCAAATTATACGCCGCCACATATTGATTGCGCTCAGCTTGCACCAGCGAAACCCGCGCATCAAGCAGACTTTGCTCGGCATTCAGCACATCAAGATTGGTGCGCGTGCCCAGCGTATTTTCTTGCCGCACACCTTCCAGTGCCAATTCCGACGCCCTGATTTGCTCTTGCGTCGCTTCTATGGCCGATTTGGTGGCTTGCATATTGTTCCACGCAACAATCACTTCGCGCTCCACCGTATTGGAAGCAATATGCACATTTTGCTTCAGCGCATTGCTGACATCTTGCGAAGCCGAAATCGCGGCAATCGACTTGCCGCCAAGAAAAATCGGCACCGTCAGGTTCATTTGCACTGATGTGACCTCGCTTTCCCTTCCCTTAAGTTGCAAAGAAGGGTCTTCCGTCTTGCTGTATCTGCCGGTTAAATTAAGTTGCGGCAACACACTGCCGACCGTGCTGTAGCTGGTATATTTGCCGCTTTTCGACATTTCCTGCGCATTTTTCAAATCGGGGTTTTCGCGCCGTGCCGTTTGAATGGCTTTTTCAAGCGAACTTGGCAAACGTGGCAGTTTGACCGGATTTTCCAAAGCGGCAGGTTCGATGCCCACCAACTCGCGATACACCGCTTCTGCCCCACGCAGGGCGGCTTGCGCGCCAAGCTTGGCCGATTTTGCACCGGCCACGGCAGCGCGTGACTGCGCAACATCGGTGCGCGTACCGACACCGACCGAAAAGCGGTCTTGCACCGCCTCCAATTGTTTTTCCAAAACATTGAGATTTTTATCGCGCAAGTCCAAAACCGAGCGCGCTTGAATGACATCCAGATGCGCGGCCACAGCACCAAGGAAAATCTGCTGTTCCGTGCTTTTCAACTTGGCTTGCTCGGCCTTTACTTCGGCGCGCTTGCTGCGAAACGCATTGAGGTTCTTGCCGCTGGTGAAAAGCTGCTGCGTCACTTGCAAGCCATAGCTGTCGCTATCCAACTCGCCGCCGAGGTCAGGCAAATCTGCGCCGGTTCGGTAATTTACCGTTTCCGTGTCACTCCGCGTTTCCGTCGCGAATGCCGTGACTTGCGGCAGCATGTCGGAAAGCGTAACGAATTGTTCCTTATACCGCGCATCATAGGTTGATGAGGCCGCCGCCAAAGCGGGGTTGCGCGCCAAAGTCTGCGATAAGGTTTCTTCCAATGAAACAGCGAAAGCGGCACCGGCTAAGGCAAAAGAAAGCGATAGGCTCGCTAATATTGTTTTTATTGTTTTCATAAACCCATCCCGCCTAGTTCTAAAAAACGTATCAAGCCGTGCCTAAAACTCGAACGTCGGCACGGGATCGAAAACCGCCAAATCCGGTGCTGCATTATCAAACGCAATATGCGTTGACAATCTGTCACCGATACGGCGGTAAATATGCGCTTTTTCCGTTCCGTCAACCTTTTGCACGCAAACAAGACGCCCGTTTTCAGCCAATTGCTCCAGCAATATGGTCGGCGTGTTGGCCAAACAGCCATTGACAAAAACTACATCAAAAGGCCCTTGTTTCGGCTGCCCTTCCGGCAAAGCTCCGGCAACGGCCACCGCATTATCAATGCCCAATTCTTGCCAGATAGCACCGGCTTTTTCGTTAAACGCCTCATTATCTTCCAGCGCGATAACGGTGGAGGCCAATCCGGCCAGCACCGCCGCCGAATAGCCTGTGCCACCGGCAATATCCAGCACCACATCTTCGGGCTGAACATCGGCCAATTCAATCAACAATGCCAAAGCGGTCGGGGTCAGCATGGTGCGGCTGGCCTCACCGGCTGCGCATTGCAATTGCAAATCAGCATAGGCCAAATCGCGAGATGTGCCGCCAATAAAGGCTTCGCGTGGAATGCTGTTCATCTGTTTGGTAACGCGATAATCGCGAATGCCGCCGGGCTTGAGCTGGCATTCAACCATATTGAAACGGTTTTCAGCCGTTGACACTTCATTCATTTGGGTAGCGGCCATGTTTTTTCCTATAGCGGCGATGAGCTTGCCTTTATATACGGCGCGCCGCCTTTTTTGACAATAAAAACAGGTTGCGCTGACAGTCAGGGCATTTATAAACGGGCGACCACAGCGATTGTTTCGGCAATCGGCGACGGCCACGTGGCGGAGTGGTGACGCAGCGGCCTGCAAAGCCGTGTACCCCGGTTCGATTCCGGGCGTGGCCTCCAAACTTTTAAAGTCTGGCGGTTTTTCATCTTGGCGCGCACGGCAAGCTCTGTTATATCGGCAGTCTCGAAAGAGTTATTCCTCGGTAGCTCAGTGGTAGAGCAGTTGGCTGTTAACCAATTGGTCGCTGGTTCGAATCCGGCCCGAGGAGCCACTCTTTTTCCTTCCGCACACTGGCAATACATCCAAAACGCCCTAATTCACGTATCAAGTTGTGAATATGGGAGTACGACGTGTCACAGCACATCATTGTGTGGTTTCGTCAGGATTTACGCTTGAACGACAATCCGGCGCTGCAGAGCGCCTTAAACGGCAAAAATGCCGTCATCCCTGTTTTTATCGACGATAATGACTGTGGCCGCCAGCCGGGCATCATGGGACGCTGGTGGCGTGACAAGTCTCTCGCACAGCTCAATGACGCGCTAAAATCGTGCGGCAGTCGGCTGATTTTCCGCAAAGGCAGAGCGCAAGACGTGTTGCCGACACTGGCCAAACAAGTCGGCGCAACAGCCGTTTATTGGAACCGCCAATATGAGGCTGATATTGTTGCCCGCGACACAGCCATTAAAAGCAAACTAAAAGATAGCGGCATTGAAGCTGAGAGCTTTAACGGCAGTTTGCTGTTTGAGCCGTGGGAAGTGACGTCGAAATCAACCGGCGGGCCGTTCAAAGTATTCACGCCGTTTTGGCGCGCTTGCTGTGCCTTAGGCTTGAAACGTGGCCTTTGGAATGTGCCTGACAAAATAACCGCACCGGCACAATGGCCGCAGAGCGATGCCCTGCCCGCGACAGCACCGCTTGACCATATGGACAGCCTCAATATCTGGCAGCCGGGCGAAGACGGCGCGCGCGATGCGCTGGCCTTATTCTTAAGCGAAAACATAAGCGGCTATGCCGAGCGCCGTAACTTACCGGCCGAACCAGCCACTTCGCGCCTTAGTCCGCATTTGCGCTGGGGCGAAATCAGTCCCGCGCGCATTGTTGCCGAAACCGAAGCCGCAAATATCAAAACCGATGACGGTACCAAGTTTCTCTCTGAATTGGGATGGCGCGAATTTTCTTATCAATTGCTCTATCACAATCCGGAATTGGCGGAGACTTGTTTGCAAAACAAATTCGAGGCCTTTCCGTGGCGCAATGATGCCGATGCTTTTGAAGCATGGAAGCGCGGCGAAACCGGTTATCCGATTGTTGATGCCGGTATGCGCGAATTGCGCCGCACCGGCTATATGCACAATCGCGTGCGGATGATTGCCGCGTCTTTCCTTATCAAGCATTTGCTGATTGATTGGCGTGAAGGCGAAAAATGGTTTTGGGAATGTCTGGTGGATGCCGATCCGGCCAATAATAGCGCCAGCTGGCAATGGGTCGCCGGTTGCGGCGCGGACGCGGCGCCTTATTTTCGCATTTTCAACCCGATGTTGCAGGGCCCGAAATTCGATGCCGACGGCATTTACACCAAAACCTATGTGCCCGAACTCAACGCCCTGTCCGGCAAAACGCTTTACGCCCCGTGGACCGCCAAATCCGACATGCTCGATAGCGTTGCTATCAGCTTGGGCGACACCTATCCAAACCCCATCGTTAACCATGAAGCGGCCCGCGCGCGCGCTTTGGAGAGTTTTAAGTCTTTGTAATTGTTTAGGAGTAGGACATGAAAATCGCGATTATCGGCAGCGGCATTTCCGGCAATGTAGCTGCGCATATTTTGTCCAAATCGCATGATGTGACCATTTATGAGAAGCGCGACCGCGCAGGTGGGCACAGTGCTACCAAAGATATCGATTATACCGGCAATGGCGATTGGATGAGCGTCGATACCGGCTTCATCGTTTACAATGAATTGAACTATCCGGGTCTCATCAACCTATTCAAAGAATTGAAAGTTGACACTGAAGCGAGCGATATGAGCTTCGGCTTTTCGTCCAATCGCGGCACTTTTGAGTGGTCGGGGCAATCAATCGCTTCGGTCTTTGCGCAAAAGCGAAACTGGATAAATCCTTTTTTCTGGCTGATGCTGCGGGATATTTTCAAATTCAATCGATTAGCCAAACAAGATCATGAAGCGGGCGCTTTGGGCAATGAAAGCCTTGGCCGTTGGCTCAAGCGCAATCGCATGAGCCGAATTTTCATTAACCGCTATTTGTTGCCGATGGGCGCAGCGATTTGGTCAACACCGGCCGATGAAATTCTTAATTTTCCGGCCGCCAGCTTTTTACAATTCTTTTATAATCACCGCCTCATCAACAAAGACCGCCCACAATGGCGCACGGTGACCGGCGGCAGTCGCGAATATGTTGAAAAAATCACTGCCGGATACAGAAACTGCCTACGCCTGTCGGCTGAAGTGACCGTCATTAAGCGCCATGACTATGGCGTTGATGTTACGGCCAATGGCCAAACCGAGACTTATGACCAGATTGTGCTGGCCGCCCATAGTGACCAAAGCCTTGCCATGCTGTCAGATGCATCAGAGCAAGAGCAGAATATCCTGTCGGCCATTCGTTATTTGCCGAATGATGTCTACTTGCATCGCGATTTCAGACTGATGCCGAAACGACCAAGTGTTTGGTCTGCGTGGAATTATATCAGCCAAGACAAGAACGGGCGCGACCCCGTCATGTCGGTCAGCTATTGGATGAACCGCTTGCAGAACATTGATTATAGCAAACCGGTTTTCGTGACCCTCAATCCGCCTGTGCCGCCAGCGCCGGATATGACTTTCGGGCATTATGTTTATGACCATCCGCAATTTGATGGTGCGGCTTTAGATGCCCAAAAACGGCTTCCGACCATTCAAGGGGGCAATCGCACTTGGTATTGCGGCGCCTGGTGCGGTTATGGTTTTCACGAAGACGGCCTGCAATCGGCCTTGAAAATCTGTGCCCAAATTTCTGCTATGCCTAAAGTCGAAGAAATTGAAAGGGCAGCAGCTGAATAATGGATGCCGGAAACGATAATGCGCTCTATGTCGGCGAGGTGCGCCATGCACGCTATCGTCCGCGCACCCATCGTTTTACCTATCGCGTCTTTTCTGCATTTTTGAATGTCGATGATATTGATGCCAAGCGCCTCAACCTAAAGCTGTTGTCGATTGACCGCTTCAATTTGTTCAGCATCAGGCGGCGCGACCACGGCCCCAAAGACGGCGCGCCCTTGCGCCCGTTTATTGAAGGGTTGCTTGCTGAAGCGGGGCTGCAAGCACCCGAAACCATTCACATTCTGTGCTATCCACGCATGTTCGGTTTCGCCTTCAATCCTCTGACCGTCTATTACTGCCGCAATGGCGGTGCCGTGACTGCAATGGTCTATGAGGTGCGCAATACATTTGGCGATGATCATATTTACGTCGTGCCGCTTAATGGCGCGAATGCCGACCGCCCACTGCTGCACAATCGCGATAAACTCATGCATGTCTCGCCTTTTATCGGCATGCAAGCCACATATCACTTTTCCGCAGCCCCGCCGGACGAGACATTGCGGCTTGTTATTCGCGAAACACAAGACGAAGCGCCGCTGCTTGTGGCCAGCTTTATCGGCACGCATCATCCCCTCTCCGATGCCACCCTCTTTAAGGCCTTTATCAAACATCCGCTTATGACGGTTAAGGTTTTGGTTGCAATCCACTTTGAAGCTGCCAAACTGTTTTTGAAGGGCGTTCCGTTTATCAAACGCCCTGAACCGCCTCAGCGTCGGCATAGCATTTAAGTGACCGGAGGGACCAATGAGCAATGCGAAACCCCAAAATAGGGTAGCAACCGGAATGCAGGCCAAGCGTCCTGCTGCCACGAAAATACTTTCGCTCTTGCTGCGAAACGTCAAATTCGGCCAAATTCAACTTGCCCTGCCTGATGGGGAAATACTGACTTTTGGCAGAAAATCGCCCGATGGGCCGGCGGTCTTGAAAGTCCACGATATGGCTTTCTTCAATCGCACTTTGCGCCATGGCGCCATGGGCTTTGCCGAATCCTATATGGATGGTGAATGGTCGTCCCCCGACCTCGCGAAACTGCTAATTTTGCTGAACAGTAATATGACCATGTTGCAGCAGAGCATTGGCAAAAACCGCTTCACCCAATGGATTAATCGCATCATTCATATTTTGCGCCCCAATACGCGCGAGGGTGCGAAACGCAATATTCACGCTCATTATGATTTGGGCAATGAGTTTTATGCGCTCTGGCTCGACGCAACCATGACCTACTCCTCTGCCCTGTTCCGCGACAGCCAGCAAACATTGCGCGACGCACAAAATGAGAAATATCGCGCCCTTGCCGCCAGCACTGATATTGGCCCTGACGATCATGTTTTGGAAATCGGTTGCGGCTGGGGTGGCTTTGTTGAATTTGCAGCTAGCGAAATCGGCTGCAAGGTGACCGGCATTACCATTTCCAATGAGCAGTTGGCATTCGCCAAAAACCGCATTGCGATGGCCGGACTGCAGGACAAAGTTGACTTCAAATTTTGCGATTATCGCGATTTGACCGAAAAATATGACCGCATCGTGTCGATTGAAATGTTTGAAGCGGTTGGCGAGAGCTATTGGCAAAACTATTTCGACCAGGTGCATGCATGCCTGAAACCCGGCGGCAAAGCCGGTTTACAGATTATCACCATTGCGAAAGA
>RFZE01000049.1 GCA_009920875.1 Alphaproteobacteria bacterium
TCAGCCGCCAACAGCATAGACACATCATTGGGGCCATCGCCCAAGGCCCAGCTTTGCGGCGGCGCGTCAAACTGCGCCAATATGGCCTGCATGGCTGCGGCCTTGTCGCGCGGCGGCACAATATGAAAAAACCGACCGCCTTGTGTCACCTGCAAATCATGCGCGGCCAGCCGCGCCGTTAAATCGGCCATTCCCGCTGCATCACCGTGCCACAGAAACGGCTCGCTGGCCTCGCGCGCCGCCGCTGCCTCGGCTGATGGCCGGTCAAGACCGGTCAGGGCAACCAGGCGTTCAATCGACATATCGCAAAAACACTCCATGCAGTTGCCTATGCTATTGGGCAAATCGGATATGGCAGCAAAAATATCGGCCCGCGTGACGGCGCGGTCAATCGTGCCATCGGCAAACCTTATTGCCGCGCCATTTTCGGCAATGGCAGCGCCCGACAGGCCCATCTCGACGCTCAATTTCTCTAATTCAACAAGGGTTTTGCTGGTGCTCGGCACGACCGGAATGGCGCATTCTGCCAATGCCGCCAAAGCCGGTTTGGCCGCTTCAAAAGAATAGCCGTCATGGTTCAACAGCGTGCCGTCCAAATCAGAAAAGACCATGGCATCACTATTTAATGCGCCATGAATCGTCATATTTGCATTGTTCATAGGGCGGCACTGTGGCGAAACAGAAAGATTTCGGCAAGGCGAAATTCTTGCTCCACTGCAAAAAGTCCAAAAACAGTATTTTTGGGCTTCTATCCCTAGGGCACTTACTTACCATTTTAAGTGTTCTATTTGGTTGGAGTTACAGATGAAAATATTAGCAAAACTGAAAATGCTGCTTCTTGCTCTGGCGCTCAGCGCGACAGGCGCACGCGCAGAAGTTATGGAAGTCTGGTCGCATAGTTTGGAAAACGGTGATTATGCCAAAAATGTTAGACAATATGAGCGTCTACGACCAATTGTCGAAGAATTGGGCGCATATGTTGAATATTATCTCGAAGACATAGACGGCGCACCAGTTTCTCATTTTGTCGTGAAATTTGACAATATGCGGGGTTGGGGAGCCTATCGCGATCGGCTCGGTGGTGACGCGGATTTCCAAAAATGGAATTCTCGTTTCCGCGCTAAAGCTAATGCACTTCAAGTTAATACAGCCTTGATGAACAACATTTACGAGCCCGACGCGAGGGCTGATCTCTATCGCGGTACAAGCTTATTCTATATTTCTCAATGGAAGGCCTTGCCGGGGCAAACCTTAGCGCTACAGGCCATTCTTATTGAGGCAGCTAAAACCGCCGAAAACAATGGTATTTTCGCACAAGTCTATGCCAATGGTTATGATGACACATATATGGTGGTCTGGGCTTTTGATAGCTATACAACTGCTGCTACTCAATGGTCATTCATCCATGACAGCTCTGAATATCAGCGGTTTTTCCAAAAAGCGGTTAAAAGCAATGCAGGTGTTTTTGTTGACCAAAGCTGGATGAATAAAACCATGCCTTACGAGGGAAACTGATAAAGCTTATTTTCGCTTTCGCTTAAGTCCCTCCCAAGGCATCGGTTACGATGAAAGCGCAAAGCGGAAACGCGCCGCCCAACGGCGCATGGGTGAGGCTTCGGCCTCACCCTCTTTTTATTATTTAGTAAATTTCAGCGCCCCGTCCTGCAAGGCCGAAAAACGCGTCAGAAAAATATCGGCGATATAATTTTGATACATGACCCATGGCTTTATGCTGCCTTGCTTCGGCAATTCGGCTGATTTTCGAACCACATAACCAGATGAAAAATCCAAAAGCGGCTCATATTCGACCTGGCCCATATCCGGTGTCGGCATGACGCGCGAGAGGTTTTTACGATCCATATAATTGACCAAGCGGCACAAATATTTTGAGGTCAAATCGCAGCGCAGTGTCCATGACGCATTGGTATAGCCGAATGAGGCCAGCAAGTTCGGAATGCCGGAATACATCATGCCTTTATAATTCAGCAAATTGGCCGGTTCCACCGGCTCATTATCAACCGTGACCTCAATATTGCCGAGAAAGTTCAAATCAAGGCCGGTGGCTGAGACAATCACATCGGCTTCGAGGAAGTCACCCGATTTCAATTTAATGCCGTTTTCTTGGATTTCTTCAATATGATCAGTGGCAATATCGGCCTTGCCGTTGCAAATGGCGGCAAAGAAATCGCCATCCGGCGCTAAACAAACGCGCTGGTCCCAAGGATTATACCGCGGCGTCAAATGTTTTTCGATGTCATAACCGAGCGGTAATTGTTCGGGCAGTTCCTCCAGCAAGCGCCGCTTCACCAGTTCGGGCCGGGTACGGCACAACCAGAAGAAAAAGCGTCCCAAAAGCACATTTTTCCAGCGCGTCAGCCCATAGGCGAGGCGCGCCGGCAAATATTTGCGGGTAAAATTCGCAAAAGCATCTTCAGACGGGCGCGACACAATATAAGTCGGCGAACGCTGCAACATGGTGACATGCTCAGCCGTTTCGGCCATTGCCGGCACTAATGTGACGGCGGTCGCGCCGGAGCCGATAACCACCACTTTTTTGCCGCTATAATCCAAATCTTCAGGCCAAAATTGCGGATGCACAAACGGTCCTTTGAAGTTTTCAAACCCGGGGAAATCGGGCTGATAGCCCTGATCATAATTATAATATCCGGCGCAGCTATGAAGGAATTTGCAACTGCGTGTCTCGGTCTCGCCGGTCGCCCCGTCCTCAATGGTAACAAACCATTTGCCGTTAGCTGTTGACCATTTGGCTTCGACCACTTTTTTTCCGAAATGGATTTTCTTGTCCAGATTGCCATCGCGCACCGCATCACGCAGATAATTCATAATCGCCGGCGCATCGGCAATCGCTTTGGCATCGCGCCAGGGGCGAAAAGAAAAGCCCAATGTGTACATGTCGCTATCCGAGCGAATGCCCGGATATTTAAATAAATTCCATGTGCCGCCAATGCTGTCGCCGCGTTCCAAAATTTCAAAACTGGCTTGTGGGGCGTGTTTTTGCAGGTGAAAAGCCGATGAAATACCGGAAATACCGGCTCCGATAATCAACACATCGCTATGCGCCATTGATGTCATGTTCATCTCCCTGTACCATTCTTGTCACATTATTTAACGCAAACAGTGGCGCAGTCCACCTTGACGGGCAAGGGACAATTCCGCGCAGGCTTTTCGCGATTATAATCTCAATCGCCGGAAAAACCGACAAAACGCGCCGCCTCGGCGACGGATTTGCGCTCAGAAACCACCGCATTGGCAGGAAAGCTGTCATCGGGCCAGCCCAACGCGACAGCTTTCATAATAACCTGATCATCAGCAATACCGGCATGTTCTCGCACCACCGGCGATTGCATAATGCCTTGCGAATTAATCACCGCACCAAGACCGCGCGACCAAGCGGCATTGACCAAAGCCGTCGTCACGGCGCCACAATCGAAGGCGGTATCATCGCTATCGGCCAATTCGCGGTCATATGTAATAATAACACATATCGGTGCATCAAATTGTCGAAAGCCACGCAACACCCAATCGTGGCGCGCTTCTTTATCTTCGCGGGCAATCCCCATGGCGGCAAATAATTGCTTGGCAACACCGACTTGGCGATCGCGGTGCTGACCTTCAAAGGCTTTGCCGATACGAAATTCGCGCGAATGCGGCACACCGGCCAAATTGCGCTCCGTATTGCCGGCACGAATCTTGTCCAGCACGTCGCCCGAAACGACGGTAAAATTCCATGGCTGGGTGTTCATGGAAGAAGGCGAGCGCATGGCCAATGTCAAAATTTCTTCAATCAGCTTTTGGGGAACGGCTTTATCCTGATAGCCGCGAATGGAACGGCGGCCGAGAACAACATCATCATAATTCATCTTTTTACCCTTTAGTGTTTGGTCGATTGCCACAAATCTAAGCCGCGCATCGCTTCACGTCAAAATTAATCATCTTTATAGCCGGCACGATGCGGGGGTGTTCGCAGCATTTCATTTTGCTACACTGAGCACGAATAAGGAGACTGAGATGAGTGGAAACCCGATGCGCTTGCGCCGTTCGCAATTGGCCGTGCCCGGCAGCAGTGAAAAAATGCTGACCAAGGCGGCAGCTTCAGCCGCCGACCATGTTTTTTGCGATTTGGAAGATGCCGTTGCGCCATCGGCCAAAGCAGCAGCGCGCGAGACCATTGCCGAGGCGCTGAACAATCTCGATTGGGGCAAAAAAACCCGCTGTGTTCGCGTCAATGATATTGGCACGCAATGGTGCCATGAAGACATCATCACCATTGTTGAGAAAGCCGGTAAAAATCTCGACACAATCATGCTGCCCAAGCCGCTCAATGCAGCCGATGTGCAATTTGCCGACACGCTGCTCAGCCAATTGGAAATGAAATTGGGGCTGACCCATAAAATCGGCCTGGAAGTGCTGATTGAAGAAGTTGAAGCCATGCAAAATGTCGCCGAAATAGCGACAAGCTGCGCGCGCCTCGAATCCATGATTTTCGGCATGGGCGATTATGCCGCCAGCCAAGGGCTGGTGATGGAAAATATCGGCCTGTCTGAAGGCTATCCCGGCGATATTTTTCACTATCCGCGCTACCATATGACGATTGCGGCGCGCGCCGCCGGTCTTGATGCGGTCGATGGGCCATTTGTCGATTTCAAAAATGATGCGGCCTATCGCATTGAGTGCCAACGCGCTTTGACATTGGGCATGGTCGGGAAATGGGCCATTCACCCATCGCAAATTGAGCCGGCTTTAGATGTGTTTTCACCCAGCCAAGACGATGTCGATTTTGCGCGTGAAATTATTGCCGTTTACGAAAAGGCGGCAGCCGATGGCCTTGGCTCGGTCGGCCATAAAGGGGTTATGGTTGATGCGGCATCAGCGCGGCTGTTTCAAAACACCGTCAATCGCGCCGAGCTCATTGGCATGTAAAGCACGCCTAGCGTTCAGCCGAGGCGCGACGGTTTTCCGACAAGCGGCGTTCGATAGAGCGGATCCAACGAAACGCATCTTTTGCGACATCATCATCATCACCGGCCTTGCGGAAGGCTTTAATGGCGGCGTCAAATTTTTCGAGCCGCGTGCGCGCAATGCCGAGCAGCAGCCAGCTATCGGCCTCATCGTCAAGCCCGCCCTTATCCAGCGCTTTGGTGAGCGCGCTTTCAGCCGCTTTCCAATTCTCATTTTGAATATGCGATTGCGCCAATTGCGCATAAAATTTGCCCTCATCCGATTTCTCGGCCGCCTTGGTTAAGGGGGCAATGGATTTGTCCCATTCGCGTGCCTGCATATAGGCGCGCGCCAGCAATTCATAATGTTTCTCTGTCGCTTCAATGGTTTTGGCATCAAGGCCGCTTTGCAATATCTCGGCCGCTTTGATCGGCACATCGTGATAAAGATAAAGCTGCGCCATGGTCGATAATTCTTTTGAACTTGTGAGCATGCCTTGCACATGCATGGCGCGATGCGCCACAAAGGCCAATTTCTCTTCCTCAAAATGATAATAAATTGCCGTCAATTGCTGCCAAAAGACTTTGACGCCAGGCCAGATTTGCACCGCATCTTCCAAAATCGGGCGCGCTTCGCCATAGCGTTCTTCTTGCAGCAAAACCGACAGCAAAATGCGCGTCCATTGCTGTTTCGGTTCTTCTGTTTTTGACAAAGCTTTTCTGATGGCCTGTTCAGCCGGACGCAATTCTTCAAGTATCAAATATATTTGTGCTTTCAGCGCAAACGGCTCACCGCCCGGCTCTTTTTCTTGCGCGGCAAACCATTGTTCAATCAATTGTAAAGATTTGCGCGGTCGGTCTTTCGCCAAATGCAACTGCGCCAAACCATAAGTCAAATCAGAGACCACGCGCGGCGGCAAATCGCCGGTCGCAATGGCGCGCTCAAAACTTGCAATGGTGGCATCATAATCTTCCTTACCGGCATAAATATAGCCCATGGTTTGAATGGCCACGGCCTTTTCGTAAGGCTTAAATTTATCGCCATCCAAAATCGTCTGTAGCGGCTGCATGGCTTCGTCGAATTTTTCTTCGCCCATAAGCTCTTGCGCTTTTTCAATCAGTCGAAAAGCGCTTTTGCCCAAAACTTGCGAACGCCGCGTTTTCGGTTTTTGCGGTTTTTCCTTTTTCGCTTCTTCTGCCAGCGCACCGGTTATGACCAATGGGCTGACAGGCAGCGCAATAAGGCTGAACACAATCAACAGGAATGGCAGGCGGTGCATTTTCATGAATCCTATTCGGCAATATTGAAGCTGATAAGTTGACGCACACCCGGGCGCACGGCCGGCTTGCCGTTTTCCATCATCGGGCGATATTTCCATTTCCTGACGGCATTAATGGCAGCGCGGTCAAAAACCCCTTTCGGGTCAGCATCGACCACAAGCGGTTCAATCGCTTGGCCCAATTCATTAATGGCAAATTCCAACAGCACCCAGCCTTCAATGCCGCGCGACAGGGCGCGGCTGGGATAACGCGGCAAGACACGCACAATGGCCAGCGCATCACCATCGACCGGCGCGTTTAAATTCATACCCGCCAGACCGAGACCGAAATCGGCGCTCATGGTCGTCTTATCCATATTGGGGCGCTGCGTCTTCTGCAATTTGGGCGGCGGCGGCGGTTCTTCAGGCTTTTGCTGGCTGGGCCGCTTTAGCGCGCGGTCTTTCGTATTGACCTCCTCATCGCGCTCGACACGGACAAAATCAATACCGACGGTCGCCAGTTCTTTTTCAATCTCATAATCGCGACCGGTGACCAAAACCTTCATGGTCAAAAACAAGGCAATGGTCGTCACCAGGGCAAAAGCCGCCGAACTTAAAAAGCGGGACGACAAAATGGCGGTCATTTTTCTTCCGCCGCAATGGAAATGGCGCCAACGCCGGCCAAGCGCACTTGGTCCATAATTTCGACCAACACACCCGTCTCAGCTTTTTTGTCGGCCTGTATCACCGCACCGCCTTGCGGGTTTTCCGCATGCAGGCGCTCAACATTGGCGCGCACGGCGGCCAAATCGACCTCGCGGCGATTAATATAAATCTCATTATTTTCGCCAATGGCAATCAAAATGCCGACACGGCTTTGCTTGACCGCGGTTTCAGCATCGGGCCGCGTCACATCAAGGCCGCTTTCTTTGACAAAGGTCGCGGTGACGATGAAGAAAATCAGCATGATGAAGACAATGTCGAGCATTGGCGTCATATCAATGGCGCTTTCTTCTTCCTGTCGTGCATGTCGTTTGCGCATGGGGTTCCCTCTAATCAGCCAATTCCAATTGGTCGGCAAAATGCTCGACCGAGCGGTCGGCTTTGCGTTCCAGTCCGGCGGTAAAAAACAATCCGGATAATGCCACCACCATGCCGGCCATGGTCGGCAATGTGGCTTTTGAGATGCCCGCCGCCATGGCACGCGCATTGCCCGAGCCGGTAACCGCCATCACGTCAAATACTTCCACCATGCCGGTGACCGTGCCCAACAGCCCGAGAAACGGGGCCAAAGCCACCAGCACTTTAATATAGGCCAAATTGGCGCGCGCTTTCAGCTTGGCATCGGAAATCATCATTTCGCGAATGCGATGCGCCATCCAGCTTTGATGCTCTTTTCGCGCTTGCCATTTGGCAATATGGGCCGCACTCAACGTCTTAAACTCATTGCGAAAGAAGTTATAGCGCTCATAAATCAAAGCCCAAAGCAGCAAAGTCGCCAGCATGATGATGAGCAACACATTGCCACCCAATTCGAGGAAATCGCGCACGCCGCGCAACGCCTCAAACGGGTTCAAGAACAAAAACAATATGTCGGTGAACGTCACGACGCGGCGCTCCTATTTACCCTCAGCATGCGCGGCAATCAGACCGGCCGCCTGTTCTTCCAAAATTTGCACAATTTCGCGCGAGCGCGTCGCCGCAATCGCGTGCAGCAGCAAAATCGGAATGGCCACGACCAGACCCAAAACCGTCGTCATCAAAGCCTGGCTGATACCGCCGGCCATCAGTTTCGGGTCACCCGTGCCAAACAAGGTAATGGCTTGGAAGGTCAAAATCATCCCCGTCACCGTGCCCAAAAGCCCCATAAGCGGCGCCACACCGGCCAATAGCTTCAACAGAGACAGGTTTTTCTCAAGCGCCGGCATTTCTTTCAAAATCGCATCATCAAGCTTTAATTCCAGCGTTTCCACATCCAGCTTTTTCTGTCCCGCGGCCGCGTGATAGGCCGCCCAGACGCGACCAAGAGGCGAGTCGCCTTCGGCTGCACCGGCATCCATTTGCGCTTTCACCACGCGCGCCGTCAGGGTCGCGGACAGCGGGGCGGACGACCTCGGCAGCATCTACCACCTCGAGGGCATCAAGCGGTTCATCACGTCGGCGGACGCGACGCCACTGCACGCGAACACCGTGCACCTCGCCCTCGCACGTCCGGAGGGAGCGGGCCCCGGCACGAAGGGGCTCTCCCTCTTCATCGTCCCGAAGTACCTGGTGAACGAGGACGGCTCGCTCGGTGCGCGCAACGGCGTTCGCGTCTCGAACCTCGAGCACAAGATGGGCATCAAGGGGTCGGCGACCTGCGAGCTCTCCCTCGGCCAGGACGGGACGCCTTGCGTCGGCTACCTCGTGGGCGACGTGCACGACGGCATCCGGCAGATGTTCCTCGTCATCGAGTACGCCCGCATGATGGTCGGTACGAAGGCGATGTCGACCCTCTCCACCGGCTACCTCAACGCGCTCGACTACGCGAAGATCCGCCAGCAGGGCGCGGACCTCACGCGTTCGGCCGACAAGTGCGCACCGCGCGTCCCGATCGTCCAGCACGCGGACGTGCGTCGCGGTCTCATGGAGCAGAAGGCGCACGCAGAGGGCATGCGCGCGCTGGTGATGTTCACCGGCTGGGTGCAGGACCAGGCGGTGCTCGCCGGTGAGGGGACCGACGAGCACGCGACGTGGTTGAAGCGAGAGGACCTGCTCCTCCCGCTCGTCAAGGGATACTGCTCGGAGAAGGCGTACGAGCTGCTCGGTTCGATGACGCTGCAGACCTTCGGTGGCTCGGGCTACACGCAGGACTATCCGATCGAGCAGTACGTCCGAGACGCGAAGATCGACACCCTCTACGAGGGGACGACCGCCATCCAGGCGCTCGACCTGCTCTTCCGCAAGATCGTGAAGGACCAGGGTCAGACGCTGATGTGGCTCGCCGAGCACGTCCAGGAGACCGTGAAGGCCGGCTCGGGTGATGACCCGTTCGAGCGCGAGCGCACGCTGCTCGGGCAGGGACTCGAGGACGCGCAGGCACACCTCGGGGTCCTGCTCACCCACGCCATGGCATCGATGGACGAGACGAAGCGGGAGCAGATCCACCTCGCCGGTCTGCAGTCGACCGCGTTCCTCTACTCGCTGGCCGAGGTCGCGGTCGCATGGCTCCTCGTGCGTCATGCGGAGATCGCCCAGGCGCGTCTCGATGCGCTCGAGG
>RFZE01000050.1 GCA_009920875.1 Alphaproteobacteria bacterium
TTTCCGCCCAAAACAGTGGTCTTCAAAAAATTGAAAGCCTTGCCCTGAACGGCGGTTACAAAGGTAAATCAGGATGGCGATCACTGATTGATCTTTTCAATTATAATAGAAGCAATTTCAGTATTGGAACCTTGGAAGAGCCCAATTGGATAATTGCGGATAAGCACGATGCATTTTTAAAAAGAGCCTTAGCTGCTCGTATCGGTTTATGGGGAAATCACGGATATGAGGCTACCTTTTTTGAGGCTTGGACAGACGCCAAGGGTCAACAGCTTTTCGGCAAAAACAAATACTTGCTTACGCTATCTTCACCGATACCAGCGAAGGCGTTTTGGTCTGTTACCAATTACTCAGCTCCAGAATTTTTTCTTTATGAAAATAATGAAAATAAATACGCTATTTCTAGTTATGACAAAGACCTGGTAAAAAATGCGGATGGTTCAGTGACAATTATTTTTAGCCATGATCGACCTTCTGACACGGCGGCAAATTGGCTTCCAACACCCAAGGGTTCGTTTCGACCGCTTTTGTCGATCTACCAACCAGACCTTTCAGAAATCCGGCGCTATCAACCAGACCCGATAATGGAACTACCTTAATAAAGCATCAAACAAACTTAATAAAGCATCAAACAAAGTACTTAGACAAAACCAGCAGAATGTTGGGCTCAATTTATCAAAAAAGGGAGAAAGTGATGACCGTTGAAAAGAAATTGTATCGTGATGGCCCCTATGTGGATCTGTTTTGCCAAGGAGTTCAGGTAGGAAATGCCCTATATATCTCTGGTCAGGTGGGCGTTAATGATGAAGGCGCTGCACCAGATGATATTGTCGAGCAGATGAAGTTGGCGTATGGCAATGTTCAAAAAGTATTGGGTGAATTTAACGCTACAATGGATAATGTTGTAGAAGAAACGTGGTTCGTTACTAATGTGAACGACTGTATGGAAAGGGTGGGGGAGCTTTTTTCCGAACGAGAAAAAATTTATGCAAAGAAGCCCGAGGTTTGCCAAACTTTAATTGGTGTTTCTGCCCTGGTTGACCCATCTTTCGAAATTGAAATCAAAGTTGTCGCACTTTTTCCTTGATAGGCCTCTATCAAGGACCCGCGCGGTAAAAAATAGAACGGCAAATAGAACGGACATAACAAGCAAGATATTGTTATTAAATAATAAAAAGACTGTTGACTAGTTCCGGGCTCACCATAATTTACTATTGCGTATTTTGTTTGTTGACCGCAGTAAACAGTCATTTTTCGCGAAATCAGCGACCGGAAGATTATTAAAGGCTATGACGCGCCATTTCCGCCATCACGCTACAAAGCAGGCGCTCAAATTTTTCCCTATCTCATTCCATCTCAGCTGAAAGAGAATTCTGAGGTCTGGGAGAACGTTTATGAAAAATGGGATAAGCCGTTTCTGGTTGCATTTACCGACGAGGATCCGGTGAGCAGTGGCACTGATTTTGCTGAGCAATTTGTAACTCGCGTGCCCGGTGCAAGCCAAGTGGTGATTCGAGGGGTGGGGCATTTCGTTGAGGAAAAAGTCGGCCCAAAACTCTCTGCGCTCATCGATGATTTTGTCTCCGGACGAGAGGTTTCAGGATTCAGCAAGTAAACTTACTGTCCCTAAATGCTCAAATCTTCGAGATTGTAGTCTTTTAAATCGGCCCGTGCGGCGTCATTCCAAATATAGTCCGCGCCAGCACTTTGAAACGGTTGGTAAACATAAGGCTGCTCATCAGGAAAACGCTGTTTGCGTGCATCAATGGCATAACCGATTGTGCGCGCACGCCGCGTGACGATTTCTTCGTCAAACACTTGGCGCGCGCTGTGAATGCCGCCACCATCGACGCCAAGAACAGAGCTGCGGCGATGAAAGCCGAAATTGACCGTCACACGCGGTTCAAAACCACAATTAGGGAATGAGCCATGCAGCAATTGCCGGTTGCAAATGGCGACATCGCCGGGATTGCAAACAATCGGCACCGCACCCTCAAGACGCTCACTGCCGGCGCTTTCGACCAATTCGGTAATATCAATCTTGCCTTGCTTGTGCGTGCCCGGCAGAACCCAAACGCCGTTGACGGCCGTGCTGCCATAGACCTGCGCCATGAAATTAAAGCCATGAATGTCTTGGTCGAAATTCGGATTGTCCCAATGGGTCACGCCGTCTTGGTGCCAAGATACGGCAGCGCCAATGCCCGGGTCTTTGATGAACAAGGCTTCATTGAAGGGGGCGAAGTCAGCACCGTTAATCTCTTCGGCCACTTTTAATAATTGCGGATGCCCATAGACGCGCAAACACGCATCAGAAAATTGCAAAGAACCGAGAAGCAGGAAAGGAGCCGCAGCGGGTGTGTCTGCCTTGGCTTCCGGCTCAAACATTTTTACTTCATGGCGTCCATTTGCCAAGCTGGTGCCGCCCAAAGGGTCGCCCAATGGCTTTGACCAGACCAGATTGAGTGCCTTATTGTCGGCACCCAAAGCCGGTTCGCCGCGATGGTTTACCTTGCTTTCAGGGTCGGTTGGGAAAATATCGCGAATGGCGTCCAAGTCGGCCTTTACATCTGCAAGTTCTTCGTCGCTAAGAACGTTTTCGAAAATGTAAAAACCGTATTTCGAATAGGCCTGCTTGATGGCTTCGCTAAGATTGCCTTCTTCATCGAATTGGATTGGCCCGCGATTATCGAGAGCGAGCGCGCGCGTCTCGCCATCTATCAAATAATTACGCATGGCGTCAGCGTCATCGCCATAATATTGCGCGCAGGCCTCAATTGATTTTGTGATATCCATTCCCATAACAATCCTCCTGAAGAAATCATTAACTGTGGTTTAGTCCATACGCAAGGGTTGATGTTCAATTTGCCCTCTCAGTTTGTAATTTTTGCGTTCAAAACAGCCGCTATAGCCAACCCATTCATTGTATAAAACTGGTGATATCATCTTGACAGTGAAGACCATTCATTTTTAAGTGACGGAAGTTAATGTCTTGCGTCAGTATTGTTTGAGGGTTCCATGAAGCGCATTGCTATTTTTGTTTTTTGTTTGCAATTTTTTGCGGGACTTGCCGCAGCTCAGTGGGTGACCAGCGGCTCAGGCATGGGTGAACGTCAAGGCGACCAAGGCCTTACCAGCCCTGACAATCTTGCCCAATCTCTTGGCTACGACAACGATGAAGACATGGCGGCTGCAGCCGAAATGGGCTACGAGGCCAATGCTGCTGACGGAGAGGCGTGGGACTACGCCACGAATGATAATTTTGACGAAGATTGCTTGCGCCTTTTTGGCAGCCTTTGCGAAGAGGTGAATGCGGAAGAGTTTCGCCCGATCGTTCCCGATCTCATTACCTGTGTCGGTCTCGGCTTTGAAAACCTTACAGAGATGGATGCTTTTGTTGACTCAGTGACCGGCTATGGCGGTGACGAAGACGACGCGGCCAATTGTAAGCGCAAAAATTATAGCGGCACTGATGCTGACGGCCAGCTTTGCATGATGGCGACAAATGATAATGACAATGCCGCTGCGTGTCGAAACGCGTTGGGTGTGCCGCAGACCTCGTCGCAAGACTGCTCTGACCTTGACCGTGATGATTATGAAGGGATTGCCAATAATATGCCGCCGCGCATCATTGCGCCGGCCGATTGGGCGCCGTCAGAAGTTTCTGCCGATGCAGGGCAGGGCTCGGTTCTGGTCAATGTCTTACAGGCTGTGGACCCTGATGGTGATGCGCTTACCTGGTCGTTATCGGCTGCCAACCCGCCGGTTTTTGCGATTAATGCGAATAATGGCACCTTGTCACTGGCTACCGGTTTCGGTGATACGGTCGGTGGAGCAACACGACCTGAAACGGCTCAAGTAACAGTGCAAGTCAGCGATGGGATTGCGACTGACGATTTAACGTTGAGCCTGAGTTTTGCTGATGAAAACGGGCCGCCGCGCATCATTGCGCCGGCTGATTGGACGCCCGCCGAAGTGGCCAATGATGCCGGCCAAGGTGCCGTGCTGGTTGACGTTCTGAATGCCGTTGACCCTGATGGTGATGAACTTACCTGGTCGTTATCGGCTGCTAACCCGCCGGTTTTTGCAATTGATGCCAGCACCGGCCAGTTGTCGCTTTCCGCCGCCCTATCTGCCGATGGCGTGCAGCGTCCTGAAACCGCGCAGGTTACGGTGCAGGTGAGTGACGGTGAGCTGTCCGATAATTTGACTTTGACTTTAAACTTCGAAGCACCCAACCAGCCACCGCAAATTATCGTTCCCGCCGGTTGGACGCCAAGCCAAGTGCCGAATACGGCATCACCGGGTGATACGGTTATCTCTATTTTGCAGGCTACCGACCCTGATGATGACGAATTGACATGGTCTATCTCAGCCATGGAATTCAATGTTTTCAGCATAAATCCGCAAACCGGTGTTGTAACCATTGCCGATGGTGGCAATGCGCCGGCAGAACAACCTGACAGCATTACCATGACGGTGCAGGTCAGCGACGGTGAATTGACCGATGATTTGACATTGAAACTGGACCTCGAAGACCCGAACCGTCCGCCGCGCATTGTTTTGCCGGCCGATTGGATGCCGTCAATCATTCCGCATGACTCGCAGCAAGGAGCACGTCTGGTTGATGCTCTGGCCGCGACCGACCCAGATGGTGATGAGTTGACGTGGTCAATCAGCGCCAGCGATTTGAATATTTTTGCCATTGACCCGCAAAGCGGTGTTTTGACACTGGCACGCGAAAACGGCTTGGCGGGGCTTGAGAACCGTCCGGAAACCGTGCAGTTGACGGTTCAAGTCAGCGACGGTGAATTGACCGATGAGCAGGCTTTGTTCATTCCGGTGGAAGCTGAGAAAATCAATAATCCGCCGGTCATCACCGTCCCGAACGGTTTTGCTGACAGAGAATTTGCCCCCTATGCCAATACAACAACAGTCGGCACATTGCAGGGCAGTGACCCGGACGGCGACACACTGACTTGGTCGCTACTCGATGAAAGCCCTGAAATATTCAACATCAACGCGCAAACCGGTGCGATTTCTTACACCGGTTTGGGCGCCAATGACAAATTGTCATGCGTGGCTGCCAATAGCGACTCGGCACAGACTGAACCGCAAGGTTCAGGCGGCGTGGCATATGGCATTTTGGCGACCAATGGCAATGTGGTTGAAGACCACAATATGAGTGACTTTAGAAGCAAGAAGACTGGTGGCAAGCAGACGACCACCAATAAATATCATGTCTTCTTAGAGCGCTTCAATCATCGTGGCGGCAGCTTTACCACTGAGGCGCGCAATGCTGAATATTATGATGTAACGGGCGCTACCAATATCTATGTACCGCAATTGCGCGCGGTCACGGTCAATTCCAATGTGACACCGATAAACAGCTATTTGGTCTATCAAAATAACGCGCAGGTCGATTTCTCGAACAAGGAAGGGGTGATTACCTTCACCAATCCGATTGTCGGCATTTACTACACCGATTTCGGCTTTGACGGCACCATTACCCGATTGGGCAAGCCGAGTGCTTTGTATAGCCGCAAGAGCGAGCAGAGCAAGTTGGGGCTCGAAGGGGGCCGCGATATTGCATGGATAGATCCGGTCGACAGTCGGAAATTGCGCTTCCGCTCAAGAACCGCCAATGTCGGCGACTTTATGCGGGTTATTACCACGGCTTCCAATTCCGGCACAGATGATGAAGATGTCACGGCTGCCGGGCCTGATGAGTGTTCAGCCACTTTGACGGTTCAATTGTCCGACGGGCAGTTGACCGATGAAGAAACCGTAACGCTCGACTTTGGTGACCCGAACCGTGCGCCGGAAATCATCATGCCGATGGATTGGGTGCCTTCATTGATTACCAATGACAGAAATGCCAATGACCGCGTTGTGAGCGTTCTCGCTTCAAGAGACCCTGATGGCGACAGTGTGCGTTGGAGCCTGTCCGGTGACAATGCCGATATGTTCAGCATTGATGCGCTGAGCGGTAATATCAGCCTGTCGGCCGATTGGAACGATATGAGCAGCCGTCCGACACAAGCGACGGTGACGGTCAACCTTACAGACGGCCGCTTGAGTGATACGCAACAAATCGATTTCAACATTGAGGAAAAAGTTAGCGAAGGCACAATGATGGCCAATGCCGGTACAAACGGATCATTCCAATTCGTGTCCGGCAACGTGCAGAACATCTTCAATCAGGACTTCACGATTATGGCGCGCTTCTATCATGGCTCTGACGGTTATACGAGCCGGTATTATCAATGGTGGCCGAAGAGGGGCTGGCAAACCTCAGCGTCCAAAGAAACTCTGTTCTTCTATGGCGGCAATGACAATGTCGGTCGCAAAGTGCGAAGCGGCGTGAGCCTTCATGTGATGAAAGACTCTGTTCGTCTTCAAATGGGCACGGATTATAATTTCCTCGAGACACGCACATTAGGCCTTGCTAAAAACAGATGGCATACGGTCATGTTTGTCGTCGATGCCGACCGTAGGCAGAAAACCGGAAATAAAGCTTATTGGCCAATCAAAATATTCCTCAACGGCCAACGCCTCTCGGTAAATAACTTCAAAACAAGCTCGAAAAATGGCGGCTATGCGCCGGTTCAGACGGCTTCCTTCGCGGGCTTGGGTGTTGCCGGAAAGAGAAAAACCTATCCTAATGGCAATGACCAAAACGACAGCCGGCGCCCGTGGGCACGACATTTGCCGCTTCGGACGAGTTCGTTTATTCACGAAGTGTCAATCTGGCAGGGAGATAAATCAAACGCGGCTTCTGAAATTTACAACAGCAACCGGGATGTAACGGATTATGCGTCTACCGCTGCAGGTGCGCCGCGCTATAGCTGGAAACCTGCCTTATGGGGCAAGTCTTCAACCTCAGACGGGAAAGGCACTTTGACGCTCGCCAATTTAGCCAATGGCACGGCCAGTAATGGCGGCCCACTTGCCGGTAACGGAACAACGCGATTGGACGGCGACATGCATCTCTATCCGGGACGCTTCACAAAAGTTAATGGTCAAGGCGTGGGATATACCGATTGGCAAGGCCGCTCTCCGCAAGGCGTCTGGCATCAAGGCATGAGCTATTATTTTGACTTATTGCGGAATAATGGCCAACGAAATTGGCTGCCTTCCTATAATGCGACTAACAAAACCGACATCGAAACATTTACCGTCGGGGAAATGAATGGCAAGACGCGTTCATTGGACTAATGACATCAAGATTGTCTTACAAGGAGTGATAAGATGAGAACTAAATTTACCGCACTAATACTCGGGTCTGCTCTTGGTTTGAGCGCAGCAAATGCCGGGACTCTGGAAATTACGGAGTGTTCACTGACAGATTTCGCGTACACCTATTCGGTTGACAATGGTGCAACCGGAATCATTCAATTGGGCAGTATTTCGGATGAAAATGTGACCTTGGAGCCAAGCACGGTAGATTCCGGCAATGGTTCCAATACGCATGATCTGTCCGATGATATGCCCGATGGCAATGTTTATGTGACACTTGTCGATGGCGATGAGATTACCACCCGTATTTGCTCGGATGCCAATGCAGAGGAAGCTTCGGGTCAATAGGACACGCTTTAACCGATAAGCAAACTGTGCCATGTTTATGCATCAGTTCTTGTAAAGGCATATAATGCGCGGGTTTTCGTTAGTTGAGGTACTTATCGTTGTAGCCATTATCGGCATCCTCGGCGCGGTCGGTGTGATCGGTTATCAAGGTTACATTGATAGCACCAAAGAAGAAGTGACCCTCGATAATGCGCTGACGGTAGATCGTGCGTTTTTTCATGACGTTATCGTCATCGATAATGAGATAACCGACGGGCGCACCGCGTTAGCAACTGATCAGAACAATATCATTTCTCGTTCAAGTGATTGTATTGAGTATGTTGCAGCGGCTGTTGAATCCCTGAATTCAACGCATAAAAATGCTTATGATGATGCCATTCCCTATGCGGTAAGCATGCATAAGGAAGCAGAATGGGCAAATAATTCGACAGCCGTCGGAACAAATGGTGAGGCGCGCGGCGACCCGCTCAACGTGGCAAAACTTAAGCGAGGTCAATTGGGACTTCAGTGCGCCAATGCCTGTACGCCGCTTTCACAGTCTTCCGATTTTTATATTCATCGTTGTTCATGCATTGGCGAAGGCGGCTGCACGGCACATGTTTTTATGGAAAATGACGGCTCGGCGGATACAGTGAGATATGAAAGTGAAGTCGAAGCCGATAAACGTTGGGATGAAGACGGTAATATTTTGATCGGCGCTCATCTGCCGGTATGGGTCTGCCCGAAACCATTGGATGCAGGAAGTGTTTGCCCTTAAAATTTTACGCAATTTGCGTAATGGATTTCTAGTTGGAATTATTGCCGTCGGCTTTTCCCTATTTTCTGTAGCGCAGGCGCACTCATTAAAAGACAAGCTGTTCGCTGACCCGACCAACATTGAGGTCAATTTGGCTTACTTGCAACAGCAGCTTGCGGGCGGCAATTTCAAGGGCGCGGCGGCAACGTTGCAGCGTGTTTTGCTGCTTGACCCTGCCAGTAAGCTGGCGAAAGTGCTTTATGCCGAAGTGCAATTAAAACTCGGCAACCGCGCCGATGCGCGATTGATTTTGCGGCAGCTCTTGGCCGATAAATCGCTTAGCGTTGAGATGCGCGCGCGGGCGCAAGCATTAAGCGATGCATTGGAGCAAAGCGAGAAGCGTCTCTCGATTGCCGGTTCGGCCGGTTTTGCCGGCGGTTCAGCTGACAATGCTCTGGCTGTGCCGAAAGGGCCGGTCGTTCTGTTCAACGATACAGAGATTGCCAATAGTTCAGACGAGGTTGCCGAACCTTTTGTTGATTTTGACGGCGTGGTATCGTTCTCCTACAAATTGCCAACCTATCGTAAGCGCGGTTTGACCGCCGGTGCAGGTGCAGCCGGCCGTGACTATATTGATGTCAATATGGCCGACTCAATCACCGGCTTTGTCAGCTTCGGCTATAATGAGGAACGCGGACTTCCTTGGAGCTTTAATTATAGCGCTTATGCGACAGATGTGAGCGGCCACCCCTATAATGCGGGGCAGCAGGGTATTTTTGGTATCAGCAGTAATTTACCTCGCGGTGCCAGCCTGCGTGCCAGTTTGCGCGTTGGCGAAACCCGCCACTTCAAATATTTGGGCAGCAGTGCCGGTAAAGAGCGTGATAGTGAAGGTGTCGGTTTCACATTAACCTATGCACAGCCGATTGGCGGTCTACCGATACCCTTATTGCTGTCGACCAGCTTGGGCGGCGATGAAAGCGATGCAGAAGTGGATTATTTCTCCACGCAGTCAGTATCCGCCGGAATTACCGCACGCACCCGCTTGGCAGACATTAATCTTTCTTTGACGGCTGATTTTCTTGCCACGGAATATGATG
>RFZE01000006.1 GCA_009920875.1 Alphaproteobacteria bacterium
GATATGGACGCGCTGGCCAAACAGCGCGCCGCCATTGAAGCGGTATTTGCGGCGCAGGAAGATGCGTTTTTCACATCCGGTCGCTTGCTCGACCACGGCGTGGTTGACCCGCGCGATACGCGTAAAATTTTGGGCTTCACGCTGGAAACCATTTGGGAGCGCGAACACAGAACGCTCAACCCGAACGCCTTTGGCGTCGGTCGGATGTAGGGGGATTATCATGCAAGCACCTGATACAAGCGTCGTATTATTGGAAGAAGATAAAGATTGGGCCACGGTTTGGCTCAATCGTCCTGAAGCGCGCAATGCCATGTCCGATGAATTAATGTCTGAACTGCAGGCCGTGTTTGATTATCTGAAAGCGCGCGATGATATTCGCGGCATCACCGTACGCGGCAAGGGCGAAGCGTTTTGCGCCGGTGGCGATTTGAAAGGCTTTAAGAATAATTTTCAGGCCGTGCGAAGCGATGAAGAAGTGGTGCAGGACAGCTCGAAAATGGGCAATTTCTTCCTCACCGTTCGCTCCATGCCGCAAGTGATTATTTTTGTGCTGCACGGGGCGGCTATGGCCGGTGGGCTGGGCATGGCCTCGGCGGCTGATATTGTCATTGCCGTTAAGGATACCAAAATGGCCCTGACCGAAACCGCTATCGGCATCGTGCCGGCGCAAATCGGTCGCTATATTGTCGCCCGCACGGGCGACGTAAAAGCGCGCCGCATCATGTTGACCGGCCATCGTTTTACGGCTCTTGAGGGGGCGGAATACGGTCTGGTTGATTTTGCCGTCGATGATATGGCAGCAGCGGAAGCGCAATTGGCTGATCTTGTCGCCGGTGTGCGTCGCTGTGCGCCGGGAGCCAATGCGGCGACCAAGGAATTGCTGGAAGCCAATAAGCATCTCGATGATGTCGCCATGATACGCTATGCCGGTGAGACTTTTGCAAAGAGCGTGAAAAGCGATGAAGGCAAAGAGGGTGTCGCTTCCTTTCTTGAAAAGCGCAAGCCGAATTGGGTGCAGGAGTAATCATGGCCGAAAAGAAAAACACCATTCGCAAAATTTTGGTTGCCAATCGCGGTGAGATTGCCTGCCGCGTTATGCGCACGGCGCGCGATTTGGGTATTCGCACAGTCGCGGTTTATTCCGAACCGGATGCCGCCGCGCCGCATGTTGCCATGGCCGATGAAGCAGTGCTGATAGGGCCAGGGCCGGTCGGGCAAAGCTATTTGGTCGCCGAAAAAATACTTGATGCCGCCCAGCAGACCGGCGCTGATGCCGTTCACCCAGGCTATGGGTTTTTGTCGGAAAATGCCGATTTCTCTGCCGCCGTTGAAAAGGCGGGGCTGACTTTTATCGGGCCGACGGCTGAAGCGATTGATTTGATGGGCAATAAAGCGGCCGCCAAGCGCCGCATGATTGAGGCCGATGTGCCATGCGTGCCGGGCTATGAGGGCGAAGACCAAAGCGATAAAGTGCTGGTGAAGGAGGGCAAAAAAATCGGCTTTCCGATTATGGTGAAGGCCGCTGCCGGCGGCGGCGGGCGCGGCATGCGCTTGGTCGATGCAGCAGACGGGCTGGAAGCGGCGATATCAACAGCGCGCTCGGAAGCTGAAAATGCTTTCGGCTCGGGCGAATTGATTTTGGAAAAAGCCATTGTCAAACCGCGCCATGTTGAAATTCAAGTATTTGCCGACAGTCACGGCAATGTCATTCATTTGGGCGAGCGCGATTGCTCGGTGCAGCGCCGCCATCAAAAAGTCATTGAAGAAGCGCCTTGTCCGGTAATGACGCAAGAGCTGCGCGCCGCTATGGGCAAGGCGGCGGTTGATGCTGCCAAGTCGATTGACTATCGCGGCGCGGGCACGGTCGAGTTTTTGCTCGACGCTGACGGCAGTTTCTATTTTCTGGAAATGAACACGCGCCTGCAGGTTGAGCACCCGGTCACGGAAGAAGTGACGGGGCTTGATTTGGTGGCGCTGCAAATCAAAGTGGCGGAAGGTGAAACGCTTGGGCTGTCGCAAGATGATGTGACGCTATCGGGACACTCGATTGAAGTGCGGCTTTATGCCGAAGACCCGACCAAGGGATTTTTGCCCAGCACCGGCACAGTGGCGTGTTTTGAGCAAGTGGCGCGCGCCGGTGTGCGTTACGATACGGGCATTCGCGGCGGGCAAGAAATCTCGCCGTTTTATGACCCGATGATTGCCAAGCTCATCACCACCGGCCCGACCCGCGAAGCGGCGCGCAAGCTGATGGTCGAGGCCTTGACCGATACGGCGCTTTTCGGGCCGAAAACCAATCGCGACTTTCTGATTGCCTGTTTGGAAAAAGACGATTTTATCTCGGGCGATTTCTCAACCGCCTTTATTGCCGAAAACTTCACCGATGAAGAACTGGCCCCGCCGCAAGCCGATGCAGTGTCGGTTGCGGTTCTGGCAGTGCGTCATTTCATTTGCGACCATGAAAAAGCCCGCGCCAAAGCCATGCATGTGCCGCAAGGTCTGGTTAATTTCACCAGCGATGAGGCCTTGCGTACCCCTTATAAGCTGGCCATTGGCGAGGACGAGATTTCCGTCTCGGTGCGCTCAAAAAGCCCGACGCATTTTTCCGTTCATATTGGTGACGATATTATCGATTTGGATGTGCAGGCGCATGACTGCACGCATATGGTGCTCAATAGTGTCGGCAAACAATATGTCAGCCAAGCTTTCTTGGATGGCGAGACATTATTTGCGACCATTAATGGCGCAAGCTTTACCTGCAGCAATGTATTGATGCGCAATGCAGCCAGCGATGAGGCGGGTGACGGCAGCAAAGTCATCGCGCCCATGCACGGCAAAGTGTTGGAGCTTTTTGTCGGCAAGGGCGATGCGGTGGCCATAGGCGACCGCTTGGCGATTATTGAGGCAATGAAAATGCAGCATGAGATTCTCGCAACGGTCGATGGCACGGTAGAAGACGTATTGGTGGCCGCCGAGGCGCAAGTCGCCGCCGAGGATTTGTTAATCGCTATTGATATGGGCGAGGAATAGGAAAAGACCATGTTGAATGAAGCTTTGGATTTTAAAGCCGAAAGCGATGCGCTTTACGCTTTGATGAAGGATTTGGACGATGCCGCTTTTGACGCGCCCACGCAGTTTAAGGGCTGGACGCTGAATAATGTGCTGGAGCATTTGCATATGTGGAATTGGGCCGCCAATGAAAGCTATGTCGATGAAGACAATTTCGTCAGCTGGCTCGACGGCGTTTTAAAAGCTATGGCCGGCAGCGGCGGCATGCGCGGCTATGAGGCTGAGTGGAATGGCGGCAAAAAGGGTCAAGAATTGCTCGCCATATGGTATGGTTTTTACACCGAGATGGCGGCGCGCTTTGTCGAAGTTGATGCGAAAAAGCGTCTTAAATGGGCCGGGCCTGATATGAGCGCGCGGTCATCTATTTCAGCGCGATTGATGGAAACATGGGCGCATGGTCAAGAGGTTTTCGACCAGCTTGGTGTGGTGCGCGAAAATACCGATTCCATTCGTTCTATCGCCGTATTGGGCACAAACACTTTTGGCTGGACCTATGCGACCCGCGGCGAAACGCCGCCTGGGCCCATGCCTTTTGTTAAATTGACGGCGCCATCGGGCGATGTTTGGGAATTTGGAGAACCGTCTGATGAAGAGCGTGTTGAAGGCGCAGCGGCGGATTTCTGCCAAGTTGTGACGCAAGTGCGCAATATAGCCGATACCGATTTGCTGGTGACAGGCGCGGTGGCGACCGATTGGATGTCAAAAGCGCAATGCTTTGCCGGTGCGCCGGAAACCCCGCCCGCACCGGGTACACGCTTCACAAAATAAGGCGCACTTGCTACAAAAATTAACCAATAAAGAGAATTAAATGTCTGAAACAATTGAAATGAGTGCTACGCCAAGCGCGGTAGAGCCAAGATATAATTGGACCCGTGAAGAGGTTGAGGCGCTGTTTGCCCTGCCGTTCAATGATTTGATTTTTGAAGCGCAGAATGTGCATCGACAATGGTTTGATGCCAATGAGGTGCAAAAAAGCACGCTTTTGTCGATTAAAACCGGCGGCTGTCCGGAAGATTGCAATTATTGCAGTCAGAGCGCCAAATTTGATACCGGCCTCAAAGCCACCAAGCTGATGGATGTCGAGGCGGTGTTGCAAGGGGCGCAGCGTGCCAAAGATGCCGGTGCCTCGCGCTATTGCATGGGCGCGGCGTGGCGTAGCCCGAAAGACCGCGATATGGATGCGGTATGCGAGATGATAAAAGGTGTGCGCGCAATGGGCATGGAAACCTGTATGACACTGGGCATGCTGACAGCTGAGCAAGCGGCAAAATTGAAAGAAGCGGGGCTGGATTTTTACAATCACAATATCGACACCTCGGAAGAGTTTTACGGCGAGATTATCACCACGCGCAGTTTCGAAGACCGCATCGAAACCATCGGCCATGTGCAAGATGCCGGCATTAATGTCTGCGCTGGCGGCATTCTCGGCATGGGCGAAGAGGTTGGTGACCGCGCGTCCATGCTGCTGACACTGGCCAATCTCAATCCGCAGCCGCAATCCGTGCCGATTAATATGCTGATACCGATTGCCGGCACGCCTATGGGCGATAATGAGGCGGTCGATCCGATTGATTTTGTCCGTTGCATTGCCGTGGCCCGCATCATGATGCCGAAATCGGTTGTGCGCTTGTCGGCCGGGCGGGAATGGATGTCGGATGAGACGCAAGCTTTGTGTTTTCTCGCCGGTGCCAATTCGATTTTCGTCGGTGAAGCCTTGTTGACCACGGCCAATCCGCATATTGATAAAGACAATAATCTTTTTAATCGGCTGGGGCTTAAGCCTATGGCCGCCCACAGCTGCCCATCGGCTGTCTGACATAGATAGGGGTTCATTATGGATTTGAAACTTTCGAGTGAAGAACAGGCCTTTCAGCAAGAAATTCGCACTTGGTTTGAAAAAGCCTTGCCTGAAGGTCACCCGTTTCGGGGCGGCAGCATCATCAATATGACGCGTGATGAAATGGCCGAATGGCAAGCCATTTTGAACAGCAATGGCTGGGGAGCCATTGGCTGGCCCGAAGAACAGGGCGGCACCGGTTGGAGCGACCCGCAAAAGGCGATTTTTCAGGCTGAAGCGGCACGCGTCAATGCGCCCGGTCAATCACCTTTCGGCGTGACAATGGTCGGGCCGGTGATTTGTGCTTTCGGCACGGATGAGCAAAAGGCCGAGCATTTGCCGCATATTTTGGACGGCTCTCGCTTTTGGTGTCAGGGCTATTCCGAACCGGGTTCAGGTTCTGACCTTGCTTCCTTGCGCACGGCAGCCGTGCGCGATGGCGATGATTATGTCGTCAATGGTCAGAAGATTTGGACCACGCAAGCGCATATTGCCGATTGGATTTTCTGCTTGGTGCGCACCAGCACGGAAGGCAAGCCGCAAGAAGGCATTTCATTCCTGCTGATTGACATGAAAACGCCGGGCATTGAAGTGAAACCGATTTACTCCATTGATGGCGACCATCATTTGAACGAGGTTTATTTCACCGATGTGCGCGTGCCGGTGACAAATTTGGTCGGCAATGAAAATGAAGGCTGGACTTACGCCAAATATTTGCTCGGCCATGAGCGCGCCGGTATCGCCGGCACGGATATTATCGTCAACGGCTTGGCCAATTTGAAAACCGTGCATGATTATTTGTCGGAAACGGCGGGCGACAGTTATCAGGCCGATGCCTTTGCCAAACGCCATGCCGAGCTTTCCGTGCGTTATGAGTCACTGCAAATGCTGGAAAACCGCGCCTTGTTTGCTGAAGAAGGCTCGGGCGACAGCCTGATTTTGCCGCTGCCGATGAAAACATTGGGCACCGAATTGCAGCAAGATATGGGCGATTTGGCTTATGACATGCTGGGCGCGGACTCGACGGTCTTGTTCTCAGCCGACTTTGAGCCGACGGTCGGTGATAATGAGCCGAATTATCGCGCGACTGCGCCGAACATGACCCATTCCATGCTGTTCAATCGTGCCTCGACAATTTTCGGCGGCACGACGGAAGTGCAAAAGGGCATTATGTCGAAATTCGTGTTGGGGCTGTAAGCGGCTTACTGAAAAATAGCAATGTGCTGCGCCGAGTCCATGACGCGGCGGCCTTGGCTGTTCCAAACCTGTATCAGCTGCGATGAATAACCGTCGCGGATAAAGCGGGTTGCGGAGCGCATCAGCCACCAGCCATCTTCCGTGTTGAAATCATTGGTCAGGAAATTGACGTTCCAATTCATGCTCGACAGCGCGCGCACGCCGCTAATCGTGCCGAAAGCGGCGGGCGGTGTATCGGCCAAAACGACCAAAGGCAGCAGCCCTTTATCCCAGCTTTCAGGGTCGGTCAGGCGCGTCCATATCAACATATCAGGGTCATCCGATTGCTCGAAAAATTTCGGGCCGGAAACCCAGCGGCGGTCAAAATTAACCAAAAAATTAGGCGCACCGGTGGCCAATTCATAAGGCTCTATGTCTTCAGGCCGTTTGACATTTTCCTTCGGCGGATAATCCATCACCATATCCAGCTCGCGCTCGACACCAAAGGTGAAATAGCCATGCGTACCGGCACCGGCTTCCGAGTCCAATTCGGCGCGCAATGTCACATTGTTTTTGCCGCGCCGTAAAACCTTGCTGGTGACGGTCAATTCATCAACCGCCGGGCCGATAAAATTAATCTGCATGGTGCGCAAAGGCGGCAAGTCATCATGGTCGTTCAATATGGCGGCCAGCAACAGCGCCGATGTGATGCCGCCAAAAGCGGTGCGCCCCTGTTTCCATGTCTCGGGCAAATTGGCGGTATAAGTGTCGGGGCCGGAGGCGAGAAAATTATTTATCATTGCGGTATAGCTGGTCATATTATCCCCTTAATTTCCGCTAATGCCCAATAAGCGCTGGCGCTCAGGGCGGTTGTTTTTCAGTTCATATTCCCGCGACATGGCGGCGCTGCGGGTTTTGAAAACTTCGCTGTGCACAAGCTGCCATTTGCGTCCCCGCGTGGCCTTTGCGCCGCTGCCATCATTATGCGCGGCCAAGCGTTTTTCCAAATCCGTGGTCCAGCCGACATAGGATTTTGACGGCCCGTCATCGCAGCTTTTCAGCAGATAGACATAGCAGGATTTGGGCATTTGGCGAGGCTTTTCCATGCCCTATTTTTGCGCGATTCCCGCACTGCATAAATTTGCTTTACAGCTTTGAAAAAAGTGTCTAATGACGCGTCAGCCGACCAAAAAGGCGGCATTGGAGGTGACTCACGGGTCCTGTTTTTTGACGATTTCGCGGAGGGTGACTT
Organism: Alphaproteobacteria bacterium; assembly: GCA_009920875.1. Classification (GTDB taxonomy): domain Bacteria; phylum Pseudomonadota; class Alphaproteobacteria; order RS24; family RS24; genus UBA8337. Next base: position 7,335 of record RFZE01000006.1, read on the forward strand.
GGCGACTGTTCTGGTGATTGGAGCCGGCGGCGTCGGCTCGGTGGCAGTGCATAAAATGGCAATGCTGTCAGATATTTTTAGTGATATTACCCTCGCCAGCCGACGCTTGGGGCCTTGTGAAGATATTCAAAAAGCGGTTGCAACGCGCACCGGCAAAACCATAAATATTGCCCAATTAGATGCCGATAATGTGGCCGAGACAGTGGCGCTTATCGATAAAGTGCAGCCTCAATTGGTGGTCAATTTGGCGCTGCCCTATCAAGATTTGGCGATTATGGACGCCTGTCTTGAAACCGGCGTGCATTATCTCGACACCGCCAATTATGAGCCGCGCGACGAAGCCAAATTCGAATATCACTGGCAATGGGCCTATCAAGACCGCTTCGCCGAAAAAGGCCTGATGGCCTTGCTCGGTTCGGGCTTTGACCCGGGCGTGACCAATGTGTTCACCGCCTATATTCAAAAGCATTTAGTGTCCGATATGCGAAAGTTGGATATTCTCGATTGCAATGGTGGCGATCACGGCCAAGCCTTTGCCACCAATTTCAATCCTGAGATTAATATTCGCGAAGTCACGGCTCCGGCGCGCCATTGGGAAAACGGCCAATGGGTCGAAACACCGGCTTTGTCGAAAAAGCAGTCATTTGATTTCCCTGAAGTCGGCACACGCAATATGTATCTCATGTATCACGAAGAGCTTGAGAGCCTGTCGAAACATTATCCCGAGCTTGAGCGCGCGCGCTTTTGGATGACCTTCGGTGATGCCTATCTCACCCATTTGGAAGTGCTGCAAAATATCGGCATGACATCTATTGAGCCGGTCAGCTATCAGGGGCAAGAGATTGTGCCGCTGCAATTTTTGAAAGCTGTGCTGCCCAATCCCGGTGATTTGGGCAAAACCACAAAGGGCAAAACCTGTATCGGCAATATTGTCAGCGGCACGCATGAAGGCCAAGCGCGTAGCGTCTATCTCTACAATATTTGCGACCATGAGGCGTGTTTCGCCGAGGTCGGCAGCCAGGCCGTCAGCTATACCACCGGCGTGCCGGCGATGATTGGCGCGGCGCTGATGCTCGACGGCACATGGATGCAAGCGGGTGTGTTCAATCTTGAACAACTCGACCCTGACCCTTTTATGGACATGCTGAATGCACATGGTTTGCCGTGGCAGCATATTGATCTGCCCGAAGCACCGGAGTTTGACTGATGTTGAGAACGCAATCTTTTGGCCCAGGCAGTTTTGCCGATTTTGATTTGAGCCGCGTGCCGTCGCCTTGTTTTGTCATTGATGAAGCGCGGCTGCGACAAAATCTCGAAGTTTTGCGCGACGTGTCAGCGGCGGCGGATACGAAAATATTGCTGGCCCTCAAAGCCTTTGCCATGTGGTCGCTGGCGCCGCTCATCAGCGAGCATTTGAGCGGCACATGCGCCTCCGGTTTGTGGGAGGCCAAGCTGGCGCGCAAGCATTTTAGCGGCGAATTGGCGACCTATGCACCGGCTTTTAAGGCGTCTGAATTTGATGAAATTGCCGCGCTTTCCGATCACATTGTGTTTAACAGCCCGACGCAGATTGAACGCTTTGGTGCGCGTGCAATGGCAGCAGGTGCCGATTTTGCCCTGCGCATCAATCCTGAACATTCGGAGGCCGAAATTGCGCTTTACGACCCATGTGCCAGCGGCTCGCGGCTCGGCTATCCCATCTCACAGCTTGAAACCTTGCCTGATGGATTGACGGGTCTGCATTTGCACAATTTGTGTGAGCAGGGATTGGAGCCGTTAAAGCGCACGGTTGCAGCGGTGCGCCCGTTTCTTGAAGCGCATAAAGGCAAGTTTCAATGGCTCAATTTGGGTGGCGGTCATTTGGTGACCCGCAATGATTATGACCGCGCCGGATTGGTTGAATTGCTGCGTGAACTGCGCGCCGATTTGGGTGTCGATTTATATATTGAGCCGGGCACGGCCATCGGTTTTGACTCGGCCATTTTGGTCGGCGAAGTTTTGGATGTGACCGAAAATGACGGGTTGGTCGGCATTACCGATATTTCGCCGACCTGTCATATGCCCGATGTTATTGAAGCGCCTTATCGTCCCGCCATGCTGGGCGAGGACGGTGATGTGCGTGTGCGCTTGGGCGGCGCAAGTTGTCTGTCGGGCGATATTATCGGCGATTATAATTTTGCCGCTGCGCCCAAAAGCGGTCAGCGCATCGCGTTTTTGGATCAGGCGCATTATACAATGGTCAAAACCACGACTTTTAACGGCGCGCATTTGCCCGCGCTGGCCATATGGAACAGCGAGACTGACGCGCTGCGTATCATCAAAGAGTTTGATTACGAAGATTTTGAAGGGCGATTGTCGTGAGGCAGGAGCAATTTCTCGGTGAAGAATTAAGCGAGGCTGAAAACTGCATGGAAACGGCGCGCTTTGAAGTCGTGCCATGCGGCTTGGAAGCAACCGTGTCTTACGGCACCGGCGCGGCCAAAGGGCCTGCCGCGATTATTGCCGCCAGCCATCAATTAGAGCGTCTGACGAACGGCAAAGTGCCTTGCGCCGACGGTATTTTCACCCATGCGCCGATTGATTGCGGACAAGATATTGAAGTGGTGATGGCGGATTTGCGCAACCTGACCGCTGCCGTCACGCAGCGTGGGCATATTCCCGTTACTTTGGGCGGCGAACATTCGGTCAGCTATGGCGCGGTGATGGGCGTGGTTGACGCGCTGGACGCGCCTTTGGGGCTGGTGCATGTCGATGCCCATGCCGATTTTCGCAATGCTTATCAGGGCCATAAACATTCCCATGCCAGTGTCATGCATTTGCTGGCGCAAGAGGGTCTACCAATGGCCTCTTTCGGCGTGCGCGCTTTGGCTGAGGAAGAAGAAGCGGCGCGGCGCGCGCATGGTGTGATTACCCATGATGCGGGAGATTTGGTGCGCGGCAATGTATCAAGCGTGACGGTGCCTGAAGATTTTCCTGAAAATATTTATGTGACGTTTGATTTGGACGGGCTCGACCCGTCTGTCTTACCGGCGACGGGAACGCCTGTGCCGGGCGGTTTGGGTTATTATCAGGCGCTTGATTTGGTCGCCAGCACGCTGCAAGGGCGGCGCTGCGTCGGCATTGATGTCATGGAATTGGCTCCGATAGACAGCCAGCCGGCCAGTGATTTTACCGCTGCACAGATTACCTATTATTTGATGTCTTTGTGCCGATAGGTGCTTTGGGCAAAAATTTGCCTCTTTGTGATTCAGGAGGGCAAAAAATTTGCCCTCGGCGCGGGAGGGACGCCGAGGGCATGTTGGGAACATATTCGTCGGGAGGACAACGAATATATGTTCCTAATACGGTTGGTTTTAGCTTTTGGATGGTTAAAAAATCGTTACACTGATGTCTTCTTAGGGGGATGTCATGAAATACACGCTAATATCCGCGGTTTTTGCCGTGATTTTTTTTCCGATTGCCGTCGCGCAAGCAGCTGAAAAACCGGAAAAACGCGAGGTTTTGTTCGGCGAGACCCATTTGCACACACTTTTGTCTTTTGACAGCTATATTTTCGGCAATCGCAATACGCCCGATGATGCTTATCGCTATGCCAAAGGCGAGACCATTCAACATCCGGCCGGTTTTGACATGACATTGACCGACCCGCTGGATTTCCAATCGGTTACCGACCATGCGATTTATCTCGGCATGTTGCCCGCTATGCATGACCCGAAATTAGAGGTTTCCAAGCACCCGCTATCGCTGAATATACGCAAAGCCAAGACACAAGCCGAGCGCCTGGCCGCGTTTCAGCAATTATTTCCGCGCCTCAATAAAAGCGACAAGCGCGATGATTTGGTCGATGAGAAGATTATGAAATCGGCTTGGGCGAAAATTATTGAAGCTGCCAATCGCCATAATGAGCCGGGCAAATTCACCACACTCATCGGCTATGAATATACATCAGGCCCGCAAAATCAAAATCTGCATCGCAATGTGTTTTTTCGCGGCGACAATGCGCCAACCCTGCCATTCAGCCGCATCATGTCCCCCAATCCGGAAGATTTATGGGCATGGATGGACGGCTTGCGCGGCAAAGGCATGGATACAATTGCCGTGCCGCATAATTCCAACGGTTCCAACGGCCTGATGTTCATGACCAAAAAATGGGACGGCAGCCCGATGGATACGGATTATGCCGAAACCCGTATGCGCAATGAGCCGATTGTGGAAATGACGCAAGTAAAAGGCGATAGCGAAACCCACCCATTGCTCTCGCCAAATGATGAATTTGCCGATTTCGAAACTATGCCGTTTCGTATCGGGGCATGGGTCGAAAGCCAGCCCGACGGCTCTTATGTGCGCCAAGCCTATCTGCGCGGCCTCGAAATGGCGGCGCAAGGCAAAGGTAATCCCTATCGCTTTGGTATGATTGGCGCGTCTGACACGCATGTCGGGGCAGGGGCCTTTGACGAGGATAATTATTGGTCAAAAGTCGGCTTGGTCGATTCCAATGCGCGCTTGCGCGGCTCGGTGCCGATGAAACAGCCAAACCCTGACGGCACGGCTTATAATATCAATAATTTCCACACTTGGAGTGCGTCGGGTCTGGCCGCCGTTTGGGCCGATAGCAATACGCGTGGCGATATTTTTGATGCCATGCGGCGTAAGGAAACCTATGCTACCACCGGCCCACGCATTAAATTGCGCTTCTTCGCTTCGGCTGATTTCAGCCGCAATATTGAAAACCGCGCCGATATGGTGAAACGCGCTTATCGCGAAGGTGTATCAATGGGTAGTGATTTAACGCTTAAAGGCCGCCGCCCCGCGGAATTTCTCATTTGGGCAATGCGCGATGCAAAATCTTATGGTTTGCAGCGCTTGCAAATCGTTAAGGGTTGGTTGAAAGCTGACGGCACATCGGCTGAGAAAGTTTTTGATGTGGCGTGCGCCGGTGACAAAAAGCCCGGGCGCGACCATCGCTGTCCCGATAATGGTGCGACAGTCAATCTCAAAACCTGTAAAGCAAGCGCCAAAACCTCGGCCGGTGAATTGAAAACCGTGTGGCAAGACCCTGAATATAAAAAGGGCCAGCAGGCGTTTTACTATGTTCGCGTCTTGGAGAACCCAAGCTGTCGCTGGTCTACATGGGACGCGCTGCGCGCCGGTGTGCCGCCGCGCCCTGATATCGAGGCCACCATTCAAGAGCGCGCTTATTCGTCGCCGATTTGGGTCAATTGATGAGGTTTAGACGCTCGGCAAGCAGCCGCACGCTCAAGACCATCAAAAACAAGGCGACGGTCAGTGTTACAATGGCCGGTCCCAATGGCACATCAAGCGTTGCCGCAACAGGTAAGCCGCCCAGCATGCACAAGGCAGCCATTACGCTGCCGCCAATCGCCATTGTTTCGGGTTGGCCTGCAACCAGCCGCGCCGTTGATGCGGGAATGATAAGCAATGATGTAATCAGCAGAATGCCGACAATTTGCACGGCGGCGGCGACGACGATGCCGAGCAGCAGCATCAGCAAAAATTCATAAACCCGAACCGGCACGCCTTCAGCATGCGCCAATTCTTCGCTGGTTGTCATCAATAGCAGGCCGGGCCAAAGCCGCATCAGCAAGCCAAGCGCCAAACCGCAGCCCAACACCACATAGACCAGACTGTCGGCGCTGACATTGTCCAAACTGCCAAGCAGATAATCATGTACTTCGGCATCTTCAAAACCGAGCAGCGCCATCGCTACGACACCGAGCGATAAGGCAGCATGCGCCAGAATGCCGAGCAGCGTATCGGTGGCCAGCAGCCTTTGAGTGCGCAGCCAAAGCAGCATGACGGCGAACAAAACCGCCACCAAAATCATGCCGATTTGATTACTCATGCCGGCAATCAGGCCGACCGCGACACCGAGCAGAGCCGAATGGGCCAGCCCGTCACCGAAATAGGCCATGCGCCGCCAGACCACAAAACAGCCTAACGGCCCGGCCAGTAAAGCCAGTGCCAAAGCGGTCATCAGCATGGGTGTCATCATGGTTTCATCTCGTGCAAATGGGTGTGGTCATGGTCATGCGTATGGTCATGCGCGTGGCTGTGCTGATAGACCGCCATCATTTGCGCCATTTCATTGCCGAACATTTGGATGAATTCGGGATCTCGGGCGACGCTGTCAGGTGCGCCGGAGCAGCAAATATGATGATACAGGCACACCACTTGGCGCGTTGAGTTCATCACCATATGCAAATCATGGCTGACCATCAGCACCGATAATTGGCGCTTTTCAAACAGCGCATCGATAAGCTCATAAAACCTCAACTGACCGCTGACGTCGAGATTTTGCGCCGGTTCATCGAGCATCAAAACATGCGGGTCATTGCTCAGCGCGCGCGCCAGCAAAACCCGCTGCAATTCGCCGCCCGACAGACCGACCAGCGGTTTATCCAACAAGTTTTCGCAATCCGTTTCAGCCGCCAGTTCGGCAATTTGGTCATGGGTCAGCTTATTGTTCAGCGCCAAAAATCGCTTAACCGGCATCGGTAATGTCGGGTCGATTTGAAACCGCTCGGGCAAATAGCCAATGCGCAAGCCGTGCCGGTGCGTTACCGACCCGCTTTCCGGGTTTTCCAATTTCAATAAATGGCGCAGCAAAACCGACTTGCCCGCTCCATTGGGGCCGATAAGGGTAATGAAATCACGCTCACCCAATGTCAGCGACACATTATCCAGCACTAGCCCACCTTGACGGCGCACATTGAGATGTTTGGCTTCAACTAGCGGTTCAGACACGCGGTCTCTCCATTGGTGGCAATCATCAGGCGGTTGCTTGCTCCAATTGCGCACCCATTTGCTGCCACAGCATATTGACCGCTTGCAAAGGACGCACCATGACCTTGAATTGGGTGATGAGGCCGTCATCGTCGAAATCGACAATGTCCACGCCATTGACATATTTGCCGTCCATCTCGGCCTCAAACTCCAAAATCATGCGATTTTCGGATTCGATTTCGTGCACATATTCAAATTTTGTATCCTTGAAAACAATGCCCGCCGAAAGCAGATATTTCATCGCCAGTTCTTTGCCTTTTTGCGGTGTTAAGACGACGGGTGAGATAAAGGTCACATCATCATGCAACATTTCCGACAGCGCGTCGGCGCTTGGGTTTTCCATATAGGCATGCCATTTGGCAAGCAGTTGATTAGACATTGGTGTCTCCCTCATTGGCGCTCACCTTAAGGCTTCGGGCCCACACTGCCAATAAAAAAGGGCCGACGCGGAACGCCGACCCTTCAAAAAATCAATCTACTGCGAGATTATTTTCTCTTTTTGCCTTCACTTTCCGTGACAGCAACGTGCCAAATGATCAGACCAAAGGCGATCTTGTTCAACACGTCGGCCAGGTTATAGATGATGTTCAGCGTGTCGGCATCGACATTGCCCATCATATAACCCATCAAATAGCCGAGCGGATAAATCGCCCAACCGAAGGTCACGATATTCCGCATCAGGCTGAAGGCTGACTGCACTGCAGGGCTGGCATTCTCAGCATTGAGCTGTCCTGCTTCACCTTTGAAGATTTCATACAGCACATATACCCAAGCCGCGGTTCCAAGAATGAAACCGGCGGTTACGTCCATGTAACCTGCCTCGCCGAGATAACCGAAAACCAGCATCAGCGTCGTGCCGATAAGCAGCTTCCAGAAAACACGCGCCGGAACGGCGGTGATGGCCGACAAGATGAGGAAGAATTCCACCATCAAGAGCGGCACTGTAATCAGCCAATCGATATAGCGATATACGGTCGGTGTTTCGCCTGTTGAGACCCACACATCGCGCATATAGAAATAGTGCACGGCGGCGACCAATGTCACCAAGCCGGAAACCGTCAGAGAGGTTTTCCATTTGGCGTCAACGCGGTCACGCTCGATAAAGAAGAAAACGGTTGAAGCCACCAAGGCCATTGAAATCAACCAGAAAGAAATGCCGACAAAATCGTCGGGCTGAAGATTGGCATCTGCCGCAATGGCCAGCGACGGAAGACCAGAGAAAGCCAAAGCTGCAGCAGCGACTTTCCAACGCTTAACAATATTCATGTTAGTACTCCCATGATTTAACAATCTTAAGATAGCGCGTCAGAATGACGCGGAAAGCAAAAACATTCATTTTTTTCAAAAAAAAACACTTTTTGCCGGTTTTTTGTCTAAAATCAGGGAGTTTTGGGGTAGGTCGTGGATATTTCCAAGTTAAAACAAGGCCTTAGGGAAGATTTGGCCGATATTTTGGAGCGCTCGCGCTTTGTCGAGCGCCAAAAACAAGCGCGTGGCGCTGCCGTGGCGCGGTTGACGCGCGCCGAGGCCATTGCCATTGCCGCCAATTTACATGAATTATTGGGCTGGATTCCTGAGCTTTCGGTCGACACGGCAACACAGACGACGGCAACGGCGGTAAATGTGAAGGCAACCGTGACCGGCGATGAAACCATTTCAATTACCGGTCTTGTTGCTGTGCCCGGCGATCTACTGACAGCAAATTTCGACGAATTGGAGCATCCATCTTACCTTTTGCTCGATGAATTCAGTGGTGATTCGCGCCCGATTGAATCGCGCGAAGCGCTGTCATTGGCGTTGTTTGAGGGGTTCACGAAAAGCTATCGCGAGCGTTATGAATTTGTGCTCACCGACCCTGTGCTGCGCGAAAAAGCGTTACTCAAGGCCGACCATTTTGACGATGAATAAGCCTAATGCCCGTGATGGTGCATTTTATCGCGCTGCGACGGTGCGGCACGGACACTGATCGTTTGGCCATCGGCAAATTGCAGCGTAACGGCGACAGTGTCGTCCTTTTTACCCTTAAAACCGAATAGCATGAGATGATGGCCGCCGGGTTTGAGGGCCAACATGCCATTGGCGGGCACCTGAAAGGCATCGACTTTCACCATGCGCATCATGCCATAGGGGTTTTTTTTATGGGCGTGCAATTCAATGCGCTCAAAGTCCGGGCTTGCGGCCGATACAAGGCGGGTGGCCGCGCCTTTATTGTGCAGCTTGACAAACATGACGGCGGGACGCTCGCCAATACCGAGTTTAACATTTGGTTGCATGGCCATGATTTCGGCGCGCGCCGGCACCACCAGAGCTAAAATTGTAACCAATAATACGAAGATTTTTTTCATCGGCCCTATCCTTTGCCCTTTGTCTATAGGTTTTGGGCGGAAAAGCCAAATCGGGCAGCGTTTTCGGTAATTATGCCGCAGGGTCATCTGGGGCGGAAGGGTGAGTTTTTCACTTGTCGAAAGTGGGTTTTTTTCCTTAAGCTTTTCTCAGTTGTTTTGGGAGGGACGCTGACATGGCACATCCAACTTTGAATCAAAAGCAAGGCACGATCGTTAATGTTGTTGCGCTCGGACTGCTTGCTCTGGGTATGATTGCGGCAACCATCAGTCAATCTGATGATGACGCTTCAGGCTCCATCAATCGAGGCGGCGCATCGGCCAGTGCCAGCATTGCGCAGATTGATACGGCGCGCATTATCAATGCTGATAGCGAGCCGGGCAATTGGCTGGCTTATGGCCGCGATTATGGTGAACAACGCCATTCGCCGCTGACGCAGGTCAATAAGAAGACGATTAAAGATTTGGAACTGGCTTTCTCGGTCGACATGTACACAACGCGTGGGCTGGAAGCTTCGCCGATTGTCGTCGACGGCATTTTATATATGACCGGCTCGTGGAGCGTGGTTTATGCAGTCGATGCCAAGACCGGCGAAGAAGTGTGGTCTTATGACCCGGAAGTGCCGGGCGATTGGGCCAGAAAAGCATGCTGCGATGTCGTCAATCGTGGTGTTGCGGTTTATGACGGCGCGGTTTATGTCGCCAGTCTGGACGGCTATTTGATTTCCCTCAATGCCGAGACCGGCGAAGAAATTTGGCGCGTTAATACGATTATTGACCGCACCCGCGCTTACACCATTACCGGTGCGCCGCGCGTTGCCAATGGCCGCGTGTTTATCGGCAATGGCGGTGGCGAATATGGCGTGCGCGGCTATGTGACCGCTTATGACGCCAAAACCGGCGAACAAGATTGGCGCTTCTACACCGTGCCGGGCGACCCCAATAAGCCGTTTGAGCATCCTGAAATGGAAGAAGCCGCGAAAACCTGGAAAGGTGGCGAGTGGTGGAAAATCGGCGGCGGCGGCACGGTTTGGAATTCCATTGTCTATGACCCCGATACCGACACGGTCTATCTCGGCGTCGGCAATGGCAGCCCGTGGACGCGCTCCATCCGCTCACCCGGCGGCGGCGATAATTTGTTCTTGTCGTCGATTGTTGCGCTGGACCCGAATACCGGCCGCAAGAAATGGCACTATCAAACCACGCCGGGCGATACATGGGACTACACGGCCGTGCAGGATATGATGCTGGCCGATATGGAAATTGACGGCGAAATGCGCAAAGTGATTATGCAAGCGCCGAAAAACGGTTTCTTCTATGTGTTGGACCGCGAGACCGGTGAATTGCTACGCGCCAATCCTTATGTGACGGTTAACTGGGCCAGCCATATTGATATGGAAACCGGTCGTCCGGTGGAAAACGCCTCGCGCAATTTTGCCGAAAGCGATAAGTCGCAATGGATTTTGCCGGGCCCGCTTGGCGGCCATAATTGGCAGTCCATGAGCTATAATCCCAATACCGGACTGGTTTACATTCCGGCCATGGAAAGCCCGCTGGTGTTTGATGTCGATCACGACTTCAAAGCCACAGGCCGCTATAAATATATTGAAGGCGGCTGGAATACCGGCATTGAGTTCGGGCGCTTGCTGCCGCTTCTGGCCGAGCATCCTGACTTTCCGCCCAATAAGGGGTACATCACCGCCTTTGATCCGCTGACCGGCAAAACCCATTGGATGCGCGAGCATTCGCAGCATTGGAATGGCGGCACGCTGTCCACCGAGGCGGGGTTGGTGTTTCAGGGCAATGGCGACGGCTATTTCGTGGCCTATGATGCAACCAATGGCGAGGAATTGTGGAAGGTCAATACCTACACATCCACCATTGCGCCGCCCATTACCTATGCCATTGATGGCGAGCAATATGTTGCCATTCAAGTCGGTTCCGGCGGCGCCGGTGGCCTGACCGATGGCACGGCCATGCCGGCCTCCAATAAATGGGGCAATTTTGGCCGTTTGCTGGTCTTCAAGCTAAATGGTGGCGGCTCAATCGAGCAGCCCGAACATTGGGCGCGCGACATTCCCGAGCCGCCGGCCATTGAAATGGCCGATGCCGCGATTGACCACGGCATGGAGCTGTATCACGAGGTCTGCACTTTCTGTCACGGTATTGCCGTAATCGGCCATTCCGCCGTGCCCGATTTGCGCAAAATGAGCGAGCAAACGCACCGCATGTTCAAAGAGATTGTGCTAGAAGGTGTGCTGGCTGACCGTGGTATGTCGAGCTTTGCCGACCGCCTGAGCGAGAAGGATGTTGAAGATATTTACACCTTCATTATTGCGCGCAGCTGGCAAGACTATCAGGCGCAGGAAGAGGCCAAGAAAAAAGGCGCTGAGAAAACCGGCATGTTGCAGCTCGACTGAGCCGCCTCACGCTGAAAATGGAAGGGCGACCTGCCAAAAGCGGGTCGCCCTTTGTTTTATTGTGGCCCGAAAGCGCGTTTGAAATGCCGTGGGAAGTTCTCTAACAGTGGTGAATTAATCTACGACGCATTGACGCATTGGTCTTATTGAACCGACTTAGGCGGCAAGTCCGGGGCTTTCAGTTCGCGAAAGTCCATTTTCAGGCTTTCTTCTTCGCCCGCCGCATCGGGGCGGCTTTTTTGGCCGTCGCGCTGTTGCAGCTTATCGACCTCATCGGGCGTTGCCGCCTTATAGCTGAGCCGCGCTTCCAAATCGCGCCCGTCTTCTTTCTTTTGCAGCGCCTCATCAACCTGCTCGGCCAGCTCGGGCGAGAACGGCAATTGATAAAGGCGCGGCTTGCCAACCGTGATGTTTCTGCTGTTCAGCTTTTGCGCCAAAATATAAATCGCGCCGTCGGTTCCTGCCACCTTATCGGGCTCTTCCACCACCGCCCAATGTAGCTTGAACGGGTTGGGCGGCGCATCGGCAATGGCCCAGCCGCGCAGATTTTGCGCCCCGTGATAGGTGCCGACATAAAGCAGGGTCACGGCGACAATCGCGCCGATTTTGATTTCGCGGCGATATTTGGTCTCGAGATTGAGCGAGAGCAGCAGCGCCGCCAGCGCCGCATAAGCCAAGCCGAGGAGAAGCGGGATACTCATTTGGCCGCCTCTTGTTTGGCAGAAAAATCTTCGGCGCGGATAAGCAGCTTGTCGCGCGTCGCCATTTCCAATACTTGGCCGGTCGCATCGAGGCGGAAGCGCACGGCGGTTTGCTCGTCACCCGCGCCGCTCAATTCATTGCTGCCGGCGAAGATGACTTTCACTTGCGGGTTCAGCTTTTCCACCTTCACCTTAACCGGCACGGGACGCCCCGTTTCGGCTTTATAATGTAAGAGATTGACGACATATTCGCCCGCCGCAATGCCGCGAATGGTAACGGTCTCTTGGTTGAGCGGGTTTTCAATCTTTTTGCCCGCCACGGTGATGCTGTCGCCCAGCCAGCCCCTATCATCGCGGTCGAGATGCATAAGGCCGGCCTCGCGCGCATCAAACCAAACGAGATTGCCTTCGCCGTCTTCGACAATCAGGTCAATATCGTCTTGATGGCCATCGGGCCATTGCGCGGTAATCATAAATTCGGCTTTCGGATTGATTTTGCCGTCCGTCACTTCCGGTCGAATGAGAATAAAGGCGACCGAAAACATGAAGGCAAAACCCAAAAGCGCATTGAACAGAATATCGGTAAAAGCGTTCTGGTCTTCCGGCGGGGCGAAGAGTTTGTTGCCCCTCATGCATCACCCGCTTCGCCAATCAGGCGCTTTTGCATGGCATCGGCCAGCATTTGAAACTGAAAGCGCAGGATAATATTGGCAATCAATCCGGCCAGCGTGGTGTAAAGCGCCACCGCCATACCGGCCGACATGGCCGCCAGCGCGTTTTGCAGGCTGGCTGCATCAAAGCTGGTCAGTTCGCCAATCGGTGCGAGCATGAGAATAAAGCCGATAATTGTGCCCAAAAGGCCGATTTTCAAAACACTGTCAGCGGCAAACCAACCATGATTGAGCCAGCGCGCCATATCATCTTCGGCAAGGGTGCGCTCGGCATCCTCTATACGGCGCAGTAAGTGTAGCCAGCGCCCGCTCATGGCAATCCATATGGCGAGAATGAGCCAAGACAGGCGGCTTTTATCGCCCTCCAGCAGCACGCCCATCAGGCCACGGTCGAACAGCAAATAGCCGCCGAACAAAATCAGCCCAAGAACAATCAGTCCCTGTTGCAAGGCTTTGCTGTTTCCCCCAATGGTTGACTGCGACATCTCACTTCCTCCCGCTTGAGCCATAGTCTAGGCGGCGTGTCGCGCCCTGTCGAGGCCGAGATATACGCCTTTTGCGACATCTTTCCGCTTGCCATTTCAAGCGTTTAATGGTGCTGTTTTGCGTGGGAGGCAGCAATGAGCGTAACAAATGCAGACGATATGGCAGTGCCCTCGGCACGCCGCATAAGCTGGCTTGAAATATTTTGCTATGCGCTGCCGCCGGTCGGGGCGGGCTATATGTTTTGCCTTGTCACCCTTTACACGATGAAATTTTCAACCGATGTGCTGCTCATCGCGCCGGCGCTGATGGGCACGATTTACGGCCTGTCGCGCTTTTGGGACGCGATATCAGACCCGCTGGTCGGCTATTTATCCGATAAGACAAAAACCCGCATGGGGCGGCGGCGGCCCTGGCTGCTCGGTGCCGTATTGCCGACCGTGCTTTTCTTCTGGATGCTGTCAGCCCCGTCAGACGGTTTGAGCGCCGGTATGTTGGCGCTGTGGATGGGGGTTGCGATTATCGGCTTCTTCTCGGCGCAAACCATGTTCATTGTGCCGCATATGTCGCTCGGCGCTGAGCTGACCGATGATTATCACGAGCGCACGAAAATTTTTGCGGCGCGCCATGCCGGTTGGATTGCCGGTTATATTTCCGCGCTCGGCACCATGTATTTTCTCATATTGGCAGAGGGCGAAAGCCAAGAGGCAGTGCGGACACTGAATGCCGACCAGTCGCTTTATGCCGGTCTGTTTGCCGCTACTTGTTTGCTGGTTTGCGTATGGGGCCTGCGCGAGCGCCCTGAATTTGCCGATAAAGCACCCGAAAAGCCGTGGGAAGCGGCGAAGGATATTTGGCAAAACAGCCATGCGCGGCTGCTGCTTATTGTCATTTTCATTGAGAATCTGGGCGGCGCGGCGATTACCATTTTGACGCTCTACACGGCGCAATATGTGATGAATGCGCCGGAAATGGCACCGTTCTTCATCCTTTCTTATATGGTTTTCTCCTTCGCGCTGACGCCTTTATGGATGCCACTGGCCAAGCGCTTCGGCAAAAAGCGGCTTTGGCTCGGCTCCATGCTAACCACGGCTTTCGCTTTCGGCTGTATGATTACGTTGGAGCCGGGCATGGAATTGCGGCTGCTGGTATTGGCCGGTATTGCCGGTGCGGCGGGCTCTTGTGGCGGCACCATCAATCCGTCCATTAAATCCGACATTATCGATCTGGACGAATATCGCACCGGCGAGCGCAAAGAAGGCGCTTATTTCGCCGCTTGGTATTTCGTTTCCAAATCAGCCTATGGGGTGACGCTGATGATTACCGGTTTCGCGCTGTCGATTGCCGGTTTTGCGCCCAATGCGGCGCAATCGGCAACGGTGATTTGGACCTTTAAAGGGCTTTATGCCGGTGCGCCGTTCTTTGCCTATATTATCGGGGCAATTTTGTTCTCAACTTTCAATTTCGAAGAGAATGAGCACAAAAAAGTCATTGTCGAATTGGAAGCCAAGCGCGGCAAAAGATAGGCAAAAAAAGGGCGGCTATAAAAGCCGCCCGTTTCATATTAAATCCGACTTCTTATTCAGCAGCGAGACGCTGCGCATCGGCATCGCCTTGCGGGCCGCGAATAAGCCTGCCCGGCATTTTGCCGGTCGGCTGACCGTCTTCATAGGTCACCACACCATCAACAATCGTGTAGCGATAGCCATCGATTTTCTGGATGAGGCGGCGACCGCCGGCGGGTAAGTCATAAACCATTTCCGGCTCACCTAATTGCAGCGCTGCAAAATCAATCACATTCATATCGGCTTTCATGCCCGGGGCAATCACCCCGCGATCATGCAAGCCATATAGGGCTGCCGTGTCAGCACTTTGCGCTTTCACCGCTTCTTCCAGTCCAAAGCGCGCGCCACGGCTGCGGTCGCGCACCCAATGGCTCAGCAAATAGGTCGGGAAGCTGGCATCGGTTATGACACCGCAATGGGCGCCGCCATCTGACAGGCTCAATACGGTGTTCTCCGACTGGAACATTTCATGGATGTGGTCATAATTCTGATTGGCGTAATTCAAAAGCGGTAGGAACACATATCCGCGTCCGTCATTTTCCATCAGCATATCATAAACAACTTCTGCCGCAGCCTTGCCTTCGGCCTTGGCAATTTCGGCAATACTGTCTTCTGGGCGCGGTTCATAATTCGGCACGCCGTCTTGAATAAGGCGGAACATATTATTGAAACCGAGCGTAATCAGCGCGCCAATGCCCTGTCCGCTGGGCAGGCCATCGCCATCATGATCGGCTGTCTCCATGAAATAGGGTGCGCCATTGATAATCACTTCGCGCACTTCCGGTTTCTTCAGTTCAGCCAAACGGGCGCTTGGTTCCATTTCGGCATAGGGCTGATATTCAGGGTGCAGCGAGAAGGGATGCACCGTGCTTTCCCAACCGAGAATAAGGCCGGGCGCGCGCAGCGCGATTTGCGCTTTAATATTGGCACCGTCAGCCACCGCGTCCTCGGTCATTTGCAAAAGCGTGCGCCAGCTGTCTTTGTCCATCGGATTTTGCAGCAGCGCATAAGTGACCGGCAGGCCGGTTTTTTGCGACATTTCGGCCATCCAGCCAAATTCTTTTTCAGCCGGATTGAGGTCGGAGGCCATTTCAAACACGCCATGGCCGCCGCGCTGCATGCCATCGGCAATGCCCAAAAGTTCGTCCTTATTGGCAAAAGTGCCGGGCACGGGTTCACCATCTTTCGACAAATGCAGCATGGTGCGCGAGGTCGAAAAGCCGAGCGCACCGGCTTTGATGCCGTCTTCAACAATATCGGCCATTTTATCGATATCTTCGGGCGTTGCCGCTTCATTATCGGCACCGCGCTGGCCCATCACATAGGCGCGCACGGCACCATGCGGAATTTGCGTCGCGACATCCAGCGCGCGCGGCATTTTATCCAGCGCGTCCAGATATTCGGGGAAAGTTTCCCACTGCCAATCAATGCCTTCGGCCAATGCGGCGCCCGGAATATCCTCAACCCCTTCCATCAGATTGATGAGCCAGTCATGCTTGTCGGTTTTGGCCGGTGCGAAGCCGACGCCACAATTGCCCATAACGGCGGTGGTCACGCCATTCCAGCCCGACGGGCTGAGATAGGGGTCCCAGGTCACTTGCCCGTCATAATGGGTGTGAATATCGACCCAGCCGGGGGTGACCAAATCACCTTTGGCATCAATTTCAGTCTTGGCTTTGGCATCAATCGCCCCGATTTCAGCGATTTTACCGTCCTTCACGGCAATATCGGCTTGCCGCGCAGGCGCGCCTGTGCCGTCAACCAATTTGGCATTACGAATAATAAGATCAAACATTTTTGTCTCCCTAAACCAACTATTGTTTGGAGTTTGAAACAAAGCTAGGGTTTTTGCAAACAGGGAGAACAGATATGTTTAGTAGGAAGACATCCATCGCTATTCTTGCCGCTATGGCTGCATTAACAACACAAGTTTGGGCTGCTGATGCCACCCTTTTGGGTGGCAAATTTACTTCCAATGGGGCCGATCCGTCAGCCTCAGCCGACGGCATGATTCCGGCTTATTCGGGCGGCATCACCAACCCGCCGGAGGGCTATGTTGCCGGTGGGGACCATATTGATCCTTTTCGCAATGACAAGCCGCTTTTCAGTATTACAGCGGCAAATATGGAGCAGTATGAAAACCGCCTTAGCGTTGGGCAAAAGGCCTTGCTTTCTCGCAAAAAGGGCAATTATCGCATGGATGTATACCCGTCGCGTCGCTCATGCGCACTGCCACAATTTGTTTATGATGCAACAAAAAAGAATGCCACGCGGGCGCGTCTGATTGATGACGGTAATGGCGTTGCTGATGCGCGGATAGGTGTGCCGTTCCCAATCCCAAAAAGCCCAATTGAGATTTATTGGAACCATAATTTTCATTGGCATGGCCACCGATATCACGCAGTAACTAGCGGTGCCAATGTTTATAACAACGGCAGTCTGACGAAGATAGTCCGTGAAGATTGGCGTTATAATTTTTACGCAGATCCGCAGGGACCCATCTCGAAACATGCTAATGACCAGTTCAATTGGATGGGGATTTGGAAAGCGCCG
>RFZE01000051.1 GCA_009920875.1 Alphaproteobacteria bacterium
GCGTAAAGCACCGGAAAATCCAATTGCTCGGAGGTTGCATCGAGCGAGACAAATAAATCAAACACTTCATCAATCACTTCATCGGGGCGGCCGTCAGGGCGGTCGACCTTATTAATGACGACAATCGGGCGTAGCCCTTGCGCCAATGCTTTGCCGAGCACGAATTTGGTTTGCGGCATCGGTCCTTCCGCCGCATCGGTCAGCAAAATCACGCCATCGGCCATATCCAAAACGCGCTCCACCTCGCCGCCAAAATCGGCATGGCCCGGCGTGTCGATAATATTGATGCGCGTCTCGTTCCAAATCACCGAGGTCGGTTTGGCGAGAATGGTGATGCCGCGCTCTTTTTCCAAATCACCGCTATCCATCAGCCGCTCATCGACCGCTTGATTGTCGCGAAACAGACCGGTCTGCTTCAAAATCGCGTCAATGAGCGTGGTTTTGCCATGGTCGACATGAGCGATAATGGCAATATTGCGAAGATTTTCTGCCGCAGTGAGGGACATGAGCGCGCCTTTTCAATAGTGGGGCCGGGCTTGATGAGGAAGCTTCAAAAAATGGTGCCCAGGGGCGGGATCGAACCACCGACACGCGGATTTTCAGTCCGCTGCTCTACCAACTGAGCTACCTGGGCATATGGCGGCTTTGCAGCCCCCTTTAAGTGAGGCGTTTATAGGCCATGCGTTTGCCGCTGTCCAGCCGCGCTGACCTTGATTAATGCAGTTCATCGGGCCTGTCTTGTTCGGCCAATGCGGTTTCAATTTCAGCGTCAAAATCATCGGGCGGTTCAACCGCCGGCACGGCATATTGCCCGCCCATCCAGCGATGCAAATCGACATCGGCGCAGCGTTTCGAACAAAAGGGCCGAAACTTGGCTGCCGTTTCAGCCGCTTTGCAAATCGGGCATTTAGCCATTGGCCGCCCCGTTTTGCCGGAGCGCTTCGGCCAAAGTCATGACCTCGCGCCGCCGCGTCATTTCAACCACGCCAAACTCAGACATCGGGCCGATGCGCACGGGATTTTTATCGCCGTCAAACCCCTCATCAAGCGCTTTCAACACTGCCTCATGGGCGCTTTCATCATTCATATCGATAAAATCAATGGCCACCAAGCCGCCCAATGCGCGCAAGCGAATTTGTTTGGCAATGGCGGCGGCGGCTTGCAAATTGACGGCCAGCGCATCGTCCTCGGCACTGCCCGAATTGACGTCAATCGTCGTCATGGCTTCGGTCGTTTCAATCATCAGCCAAGCACCTGACGGCAGGTCAAGACGCGGCGATAAGGCTTTGTCCAATTGACCGGCTACATCATGGCGGTCAAACAATATTTCATCACCCTCGGCGCCGCTTAATATATCGGCCAGAGCGGGCATGTGCTGGCGCATAAAGCCTTTGGCGACGGCCAGAGCCGCCGCCCCCTCAACCACCACGGCTTGCGTATCGGCGCGCACCAAATCGCGCAACGCTTTTTCGACCGGCCCCAAATCTTCATGAATAAGACAGGGCGGCTCGGCATTTTCGGCGCGTTCCAAAAGCGCTTCCCATTGTGCCGCCACATTGGCCATATCGGCAGCCAGCGCCTCAATATCTTGTCCCGCCGCAGCGGTGCGCAGCACCCAGCCCGACGGCCCGTCCATGCCCTCAACATCAACCGCATCGACGCCGTCACCGGCGCGTATTTTTTCAGCCAGTTCGGTCAGGCGGGTGCGCTCGGTTTCATCTTCAATTTGCCGCGACACGGCAATGCGCGAACGGCACGGGGCCAACACCACACCGCGCCCCGCCAATGTCACATCAGCTGTCACTTGTGCGCCCTTATCACCTTGCGGCGGACGGGTAACCTGCACCAACACCGTATCGCCATCTTCGACACAATCTTCAATCGGCGTGTCGCGTGTCGCTTCGGGCAGCAAGGCGCGTGCTTCGCGCGCGCCCAGAAAGGCACTTTTGTCAAATCCGATATCGACGAAAGCGGCTTGCAAGCGGTCGACAACACGCTCTACACGCGCCAAATAAATCTGTCCGACCATGGAGATTTCGGCCTCCGCCTTGCCCAAAGGCGCAGCCTGCATGGATACCAAAACACCGCCTTCAATATGCGCCACGCGCAGCAAGCCGTTCTCAACACTCATTAAAATTTCATGCGCCATCATATTTCACTCTTCTGCGGAAAATAATCCTTAGCTCGATCGGAAGCCAGCAGCTTGTAACAAATTGGCCGTCTCAAACAAGGGCAAACCGACAATATTGCTGTAAGAGCCGGTAATTTGACTGATAAAGGCGGCGGCCTGACCTTGAATGGCGTAACCGCCGGCTTTGCCCTGCCATTCACCGGCCGCCAGATAAGCCTCAATATCTTCAGCCCCCAAGCGCCGCATCTGCACGCGGCTGGTCACCACACGCTGCCAATGGCGCGCGCCATCAATCAAACAAATGCCGCTATGCACGCGATGACCGCGCCCCGACATGAGCTGCAAACAAGCACGCGCCTCCGCTACGCTTTCGCATTTCGGCAAAATGCGCCGACCGACGCCGACCACCGTATCGGCGGCCAAAACCAAAGCGTCTTGTTCTTGCATCGCAATGGCCGCGGCTTTTTCAAATGCCAAACGTTTGGCCAAAGCACGCGGCACTTCGCGCGGGCGCGGTGTTTCATCAATATTGGCGGCAATGATGCGCGACGGGGTGACATTGATTTGCGCCAACAAATCAACGCGACGGGGGCTGGCACTGGCCAGCACAAGCTGTTTATTTGAAGCGATAGGTAATGCGTCCCTTGGTCAGGTCATATGGTGTCATTTCCACCAAAACCTTGTCACCTGCCAATACACGAATACGGTTTTTACGCATTTTACCGGCCGTATGGGCAATCACTTCATGGTCGTTTTCCAATTTCACGCGAAACGTCGCATTGGGCAGTAATTCTACCACCGTTGCGTTAAACTCCAGAAGTTCTTCTTTAGCCATAATGCCTACCTGTTAAATTTGCCGGAGAATGGCCAAGAGTGGCACATAAATCAACTGTTTTTTGGTCATTTCGCTTTCACCCGCGCATTTGCAAAACCGATATCAGCGTGAACAAGCGCCGCGCCGTATCATCATCAAGCGTCACCCTATCGGCAAGGCTGGTTTTCAAAAGCTCGGCGCTTTCATTGTGCAAAGCGCGGCGCGCCTGATCAATGGTCTCAACGCGCTCCGGCGTGGCATTGCGCATGGCTTCGAAATAGCTTTCGCAAATCATGAAATAATCGCGAATATTACGCCGCAAAGGGCGCATGGACAGCTCTATTCGGCTCAGCGCCGCGCCTTCCCTATCGGAGACGGCAAACACAATGCCACGATCGGCCAAAGAGAGTTTCAACCGATAAGGCCCGGATGGCCCATCGACCAAAGCGAAATGATTGTTCTCCAAAATATCGAAAATGGCGACACGGCGCTCATGCTCCAAATCGGCATTGCGCGCCGTCAAAGCCGGGTCATCAAGCGACAAATGCACCAGCTGCTCTGCTTTTTCGCCTGTCACACTCATTCAGCTATCGCGTCCCATATTTAGGCGAATGGAAATCGAGCGGCCATGCGCCTGCAAACCCTCTTCTTCGGCCAAGCGCACCGCTGCCGGGCCGATAGCGGCCAGCGCATCGGCATCGCATTTGACGAGACTTGAGCGCTTCATGAAATCAAGCACCGACAGACCCGATGCATAGCGCGCCGCGCGCGCCGTCGGCAAAACATGATTGGGGCCGGCAATATAATCGCCAATCGCTTCCGGCGTGTGGCGACCCAGAAAAATCGCTCCGGCATGGCGAATTTTATCAGCCATTGTGTCGGGCTCGGCAACAGCCAGTTCGAGATGCTCCGGCGCCAATTGATTGACCAATTCAGGGGCTTGGGCGTGCAAATCATCGACCACCAAAATGGCACCGAAATTTTCCCAACTGGCACGTGCAATATCTTGCCGCGGCAAGGTTTTAAGAGCGCTTTCGACCGCCGCCGCCACCGCATCGGCATAGGCTTCATCGTCACAAATCAATATGGATTGCGCCACTTCATCATGCTCAGCTTGGCTCAATAAATCAGCCGCCATCCATGCCGGATCGTTTTCCTGGTCAGCCACCACGAGAATTTCCGACGGGCCGGCAATCATATCAATACCGACTTGCCCGAAAACTTGTTTTTTGGCCGCTGCCACATAAGCATTGCCCGGCCCGACAATGACATTGACCGGCGCAATGCTCTTGGTCCCATAGGCCAAAGCGGCAATGGCTTGTGCTCCGCCAATGCGGTAAATCTCATCAACACCGGCCAGCTTGGCCGCGACCAAAACCAGCGGGTTAATCTGCCCGTCTGGCGTCGGCACAACCATGACAACGCGCCCGACACCGGCAACGCGCGCCGGAATGGCGTTCATCAATACGCTGGAAGGATAATTGGCCAGCCCGCCCGGCACATAAAGACCAGCCGCATCGACCGGCGTCCAACGATGGCCCATTTCAACCCCGGCCGCATCGGTGAAGCGCGCATCTTCGGGCTTTTGCCGCAAGTGGAAATCGCTAATGCGTTGCGCCGCCAATTCCAAAGCCGCTTTGATTTCCGGCGCACAAGCCTGCATGGCCGCGTCAATCTCATCATCGCCAATGCGCAAAGTCTCGGCGTTCAATGTCTGACGGTCATATTTTTCCGTCAGCGCGATGAGCGCGTCATCGCCGCGCTGGCGCACATCATCAATAATGGCGGCCACCGCCTCATTGACATCGACCGATTGCTCACGCTTCATCGCCTGCAGCGCCGCAAAACGGCCGGCAAAATCCTCATCATTAATATGGGCGCGCAAAAAGCTCATAACCCTACTCTTCCAAATCGTGCTGCGGACGCGATGATGCGGCCCACGGAGCGGTAATATCTTCCAATATGGCCTCACAGGCCTCAACTGCCAAGCGTATCTCGCCACCGCCGGCAAATTGCAAGGCAAATTCACCCTCCGGCAAGGCGCGCGGTTCAAACGCAATGGCCAAGAGCGCAACGACACCGTCGCGGCGCGTCAGATTGAGTTTCTTTTGCCTGATGGCGGCGACATTGGCAAGCTGCAGCGCACTGCGCACCCGCATCGGCGCGCCGTCATGTTCCCAGCAAAAGCGATTGAACAAAATGACAAAGCGCTTTTCATCGGCCAGATAAGCCATATCGCCAATCTGCGCCACCGCATCTTGTAAATAGCTCGAGATGACGCGCATATCCTCAGCGCTGCGCCCGTAAAGTTTCAGCGCTTCGGAACTCATGCGCTTTGCCGCCAGATTTTTGCGCCGACAGCGGATAATTTCTCTTCAATCCGCTCATAGCCGCGGTCGAGATGATAGACCCGCGATATGCGCGTTTCCCCCTCCGCCATCAAGCCGGCAATCACCAATGTCACCGAGGCGCGCAAATCTGTGGCCATGACCGGCGCGCCATAAAGTTTTTCAACCCCGGTGACAATCGCCGTATCGCCTTCCAAAGAAATATCGGCGCCCAGCCGCGCCAATTCCTGCACATGCATGAAGCGGTTTTCAAATATCGTCTCGCGAATGCGCGACACGCCATCGGCGCAACACATCAGCCCCATAAACGGCGCTTGCAAATCAGTGGCAAAGCCGGGATAGGGCTCGGTGGTAATCGGTGTCGCTTGCGGGCGGGTTTGCGGACCTTTGACATGCAGACCCTGCGCGCTGTCGGTCAATTCGGCACCGGCCAACCGCATGGCCGGTGCCAGCGCCCCCAATGCCGCTTCATCAATTCCGGTCAGGGTGACATCGCCCGCCGTGGCGGCAACGGCCAGCGCAAACGCCCCCGCCTCAATGCGGTCGCGCGTTACCGTGTGGTCAGCGCCCGACAATCTATCGACCCCTTGAATGGTCAATATGCGTGTGCCGAGCCCGTCAATTTTGGCTCCCATGGCCTGCAAACAGCGCCCGACATCGACCACTTCCGGCTCGGTTGCGGCATTGGTGATGACGCTTTCGCCCTTGGCCAAACACGCCGCCATCATCAGCACATGGGTCGCGCCGACCGAGACGAAAGGAAAATCGACGCGCGCGCCTTTTAGCCCGCCTTGCGCCGTAGCGTTCACATAGCCGCCTTCGACATTTATATCGGCTCCCATGGCGGCCAGCCCGTTCAAATATAAATCGACCGGCCTTGTGCCAATGGCGCAGCCGCCGGGCAATGAGACTTGCGCCTCATGGGCGCGCGCCAAAATCGGCCCCAACACCCAAAAGCTGGCGCGCATTTTTGACACCCATTCATAAGAAGCCCGCGTGCTGGCCAAATCCGCCGCATGCACATTGATGCCCTCGCCCGGCCCTTGGCCGAACTCCTCAACCTCAGCACCCAATTCGCGCAATATTTTGGCCAATGTGCGCGTATCAGCCAATCGCGGTGTGCCGCGCAAGGTGAGTTTTTCATCTGTGAGCAGCCCCGCCACCATGAGCGGCAAAACGGCGTTTTTCGAACCCGAAACGGCAATCTCACCGCTTAACTTGCGCCCGCCGGAAATGACAATCTCATCCACTGTCTTTTTCCTTTTCAGCGCCCTGCGCCGCGCGTTTGGCCGCTTTGCGGCGTTTCAAATTTTCGCGCAAAGCCGCCGCCAGCTTTTCTTGGCGGTCGGTTTTTTTATCGCTTGGTTTCGGCTCATTGCTCATGCCCTTTCTTAATATCATTCGGGCAGCTTGTCATGCTTCGACACCACGCCGCGTGTCCAGCCTGCGCCGTGCCAATCGGGGCGCAGAAATATCTCGCGCCCGCCGCATGGCGCGCAGCGAAATTTATGCTTCACCGCAGAGAGCGGCGCATCACCATATTTTTTGTATAAGGGGGCAGCGGCCACCACCTTATGATGGCTGCAGCTTTCGCACCAAACCCAGAGATTTAACCGACGCTCTACCAACCAGCCGAGGCGCACCGGCTCTACCGACGCTTTTCGCATGACGCAACACGCTTCAACAAACAAGAACAAAAAAAGAACATTAGCTTATCGGGCGCACCGGCGCAATCCTTGCTTGCATCGCCGCGCCGCCTATGGCAAACAGCTTCCACGCTTTTGCATGGCTGTCGTAGCTCAGGGGTAGAGCACTTCATTGGTAATGAAGAGGTCGGTGGTTCAATTCCACCCGACAGCACCATTTTTCAAAATTTCATATAAAGCGCTTGGCCGCGCCGACGGCAGGGCTTACGCCGCTTGGCTGCGGAGAGACATTAACGGCGGCCGAATATTTTCTTAATCTCGGGCCGTGAGCTAAAATAAAACACTGCGGCGAATATGATAATGGTCACAAGAACGCCTGTTTCTTTGCCCAAATGACCTTCAGGAATAATCTTTATGGCGCCGATATAGCCGAGAAAGAAAAGCGTAATCGTGACGATTTGCGCCGCTGAATATTTTTTCTCCGGCACAAAAACCTGCTGCAAGGAAAAATAAGCGAATAATGAGAAGAAGGTCAGGCGCAGCGTCTCATAGCGATAAAGTGGCGGGAAAAGTGCCGTATTGCTGTCCGACGGAAAAAACAGAAAAGGCTCGCCCAAAAGCGACAGGGCGACGATAATGATCGACCAAATGCCGACGAAAAAAATCGCCAAACGCAATACAAACCTAAAATTCATGTTGAGACAGTAACAAACAGACTTGGAAAGTCAAAGCGCGGCCTTATTTGGCGCGCCCTTGTAATTTCTCGAAAGTCCGCATGCCGCCAAGCCCGAGCAAAGCATAAAGAATGGTCGTCAGCACATCGAGGTGCAAAGGCGGCGGCGGCACATCACCACCGGTCAAAGCCAAAGCCCAGACCATCAAATCGCGGGCGATGAAGTTATAAAACAGCGCCAAGCCACACACCCAACCGATAAAGGGCCGCCAACCGGCGACGAAAACACTCTTATGCGCCGCTTCAATTTTATTGATCTCGCTTTGCACCAAGCTGGGCTGCTGGGCGATGCGCGCCAACACGGCTTTTTTGTCGAGCCGCTCTTTGTCAGAGGTAAAAAGCGCATCCAACACATTGCCGACCGCCTCAATCGGGTCGGTCAGCGCATCGGCTTGCTTGGTCAAAAAGGACAACATGGCATTAGCCTAATGCCTGCCGCAGCGGCGGGGATAAGTTTATGATTTTGCACATGCGCCGGACTTGAGGAGCGGGTGCCGAAAAAAAGGGGCGCCGCAGCACCCCTTTTTCAATGTCTTTCATTCGGCTTTAACGCTTAAGCAAAAGCTTCATCCCATGTGCCTTCGGTTGAGGCTTTGGCATATTCAGTGGCGCGGCCTTCAAAGAAGTTCATATGCTCAATGCCATTGAGCATTTCATCCATCCAGGGCAGTGGATTTTTCTCAATATCGTAAATCGGCTCGAGATTGAGCTGCGTCAAACGGCGATTGCCGATATAGCGAATATAGTTTTTCACTTCCCGGCCTTCCAAGCCTTCAACACCGCCCATTTCAAAAGCCAAATCGATAAAGGCATCTTCATGCGTGACCACGGTTTCGCACGCCTCATAGAGATCTTTTTTCAGCTTATCGTTCCAAATATGCGGGTTTTCCTGAATGAACGTATTGAACAGCTTGACCGTTGAATTGGTGTGCAGCGTCTCATCACGCGCCGACCAAGTCACGATTTGCCCCATGCCCTTCATTTTATTGAAGCGCGGGAAATTCATCAAAATCGCGAAGCTGGCAAATAATTGCAAGCCCTCGGTAAAGCCGCCAAATACGGCCAGCGTCTTGGCAATGTCTTCTTTGGTCTCGACACCCCATTCCTGCATATAGTCATATTTGTCTTTCATCTCGCCATATTTCATAAACGCTTCATACTCGACTTCGGGCATGCCGATTGTGTCGAGCAAATGCGAATAAGCGGCAATGTGAATCGTTTCCATATTGGAAAAAGCAGCCAACATCATTTGCACTTCGGTTGGTTTGAAGACTTGCGAATAATGCTTCATATAGCAATTATTCACCTCAACATCGGCCTGCACGAAAAAGCGGAAAATCTGCGTCAGCAAATTGCGCTCGGCGCCGGTCAGCTTTTTGTGCCAATCCTTAACATCTTCGGCCAGCGGCACTTCTTCCGGCAACCAGTGAATCCGCTGTTGCGTCAGCCATGCATCATAGGCCCACGGATAGCGGAAAGGTTTATAAACGATGCGTTCTTCAAGCAATGACATGTGCTTACCCTTTCTTACTTACCTGCAAGCGCTGATATTCCGCGCTGTTTTCTGCCCTGCCCTGCCCTTATTGGCATGACAGACATTCTTCAAAATCATTGGCCTCGGCAGCATTCGCCATAGCGGCTGCCGCCTCTTTGGTGGCGTCTTTTTCAGCCCGCTGAATCGACAGCGAACGGCAGTAGTAGAGGCTTTTGACGCC